>DASYJZ010000433.1:0-16910 GCA_035995965.1 Longimicrobium sp.
CCTCGTCGATGCGGATGCCGTTCCACTCCATCTCGGCCAGCACGCGCACCAGCGGCATCTCGATGTCGCGGAAGAGCGGCTCCAGGTGCAGCCGCTCCAGCTCCGGCGCGAAGCGCTGGTGCAGCCGCAGCGCCACGTCCGCATCCTCCGAGGCATACTCGGCCGCCTTCGCCACCTCGACCTCGGCGAAGTCGATCTGCGTCTTCCCCTTCCCGGTGACGTCCTCGAAGCGGATGGTGTGGTGGTCCAGGTGCTGGACGGCCAGCGAGTCGATCGCGTGCTCGCGCCGCCCGGGCTCCAGCAGGTAGCTCCCCACCATGGTGTCGAAGTCGATCCCCGCCAGGTCGATCCCGTGGCGGCGGAAGACCAGCAGGTCGTACTTGAGGTCCTGCCCCACCTTCCGCACCGCCGCATCCTCCAGCAATTCCACCAGCGGCCGCAGCTCGTCTGCGTCGAGGGGCGGGAGGTTCTTCGGCCCCTGCGCCCTGCGCGCCTCGGGCGAGGGGTCGCCCCCGCCGCCGAGCAGGTCGCCCTGCGCGGGTGCCGGAAGGCGGTGGCGGAACGGGAGATAGAAGGCGGCGCCGGGCTCCAGCGCCAGCGAGATCCCGCACAGCTCCGCCCGCATGGCGTCGCGGCTGCTGGTCTCCGCGCCCAGCGAGACCCAGCCCTGCGCGCGGATGCGGCGCACCAGGTCGCGCACGCCGTCCACCGTGTCGACCAGGCGGTAGTCGGTGGGGGCGCGCTCCTTCGCGGCGGCGGCCTGCTCCTCCTCGTCGGGCGCGGCGTAGTCGCGGACGAGCGAGTGGAACTCCAGGTCCAGGAAGAGGTCGCGCAGCGCGCGGCGGTCGGGCTTTCCGAGGCCGAGCGCGTCGAGGTCGAGCTCCACCGGCAGGTCGGTGAGGATGGTGACCAGCCGCTTGGAGAGGAGCGCGTCGGCGCCGAAGGCCTCCAGCGCCTCGCGCGGGCGCTTGGCCTTGATCTCCGCCGCGTGCTCCAGGATCCGCTCGACGGAGCCGTATTCCTCGATCAGCTGCACGGCCGTCTTCGGACCGATCCCCGGGACGCCGGGGACGTTGTCGCTGCTGTCGCCGATCAGCCCCAGGTAGTCGACCACGCGCTCCGGCGGCACGCCGAGCCGCTCGTGCGCGTTGCGGACGTCGACCCACTCCTCCTCCATCGCCGCGGGGCCGCCGCGGCCGGGGTTCAGCAGGCAGACGTGCGGGCGGATGAGCTGGTAGAAGTCCTTGTCGCCGCTCACGATCACCGCCTCCAGCCCCTGCTCCACGGCGCGCGCCGCCAGGGTGCCGATCACGTCGTCGGCCTCGTAGCCGTCCAGCTCCAGCACGGGGATGCGAAAAGCTTCGACGAGCTCGCGCACGCGCGGGAGCGAGGCCCTCAGCTCGTCGGGCATCTTCTCGCGCGTGGCCTTGTAGGCAGGGTAGACCACGTGGCGGTCGCTGGTCCCCGCGTCGAACACCATCCCCAGGTAGTCGGGCTCGTGCTTCTCGATCACCTTGATCAGGAACTTGGTGACCCCCCACGCGGCCGAGGTGTTCTCGCCCTTCCCCGACATCAGCGGGCGCGAGACCAGGGCGAAGAACGCACGGTAGATGAGCGCGTACCCGTCGATCAGGTAGAGGCGTGGGCGCGACTTCTCGGGCTTTTCGACGGGCATCTCGCGGCCGGTTGCAGGGGTGCGGACGACGGCCGGAATCTATCCCGCGGCCCGGACGCGGGCAAAGCCTTACGGCAACGGCATCTCACGTAGAGCCGCAGAGACGCTGGATCTGCGTCTCCGCGTCTGCAGTGAATCCGATCCTCCGATCCGACGGGTTGAAACCCGCCGCTGGAACGGCACGAAGTCCGCCTTCGCGGACTGCACCTCGCCGCCTGAGCTGCCCGATCCGGCAGCGGTGGGGCTGCTTTCGTACGGGATTGTGCAGGCCGCGCCTCCGCCGACGCCACCCACCCTCGCCCGGTACGGGAGAGGGTTTGCGCTCTCAGGCGCAGGGAGAGGGCGCCGCGCCGTCGGACGCACGCCAAAGCCCGCGACACGACCGCCGGAGGATGGGAGAGGTTTCGCCGCGCCTTGTTGGCAGCGCCGGGGCGCGCCAGATTGCGCGGTCCCCCTCCCGAAAATCGCGCTCCGGCGCACGTTACCGGAACCCCTCACCAGGATCCGACGATGCAGCTCTCTTCCGTCAGGACGCGCGCGCTGGCCGTGCTCGCAGCCGCGCTGCTGGCCTCGCCCGCGCCGGCGCAGGTGTCCGCCCCGGCCGCCGCGCCGCGGCAGGCCGGCGGGTACCTGGTCCCCCCCGCGCCGATCCCGCAGATCCTCGACACGCCGCCCACGCCGGGCGTCTCCGTCTCGCCGGGACGCACGACGATCGCGCTGCTGGGGCGCGAGAACCTGCCGAGCCTGGCGGAGCTCGCCGAGCCCTGGCTCCCGCTCGCGGGCTACCGTATCAACCCGAGAACGAACGGGCCAGCCGCGGCGCGGATCGGGTACCTGACCTCCATCACCTTCCAGGAGCTGGCGAGCGGGGCGAAGCGCGAAGTGCGGCTCCCCGCGCGCTCGCGCATGGCCTACACGCAGTGGTCGCCCGACGGGACCAGGCTCGCCTTCGCGCTGTTCGGCGAGGGCGGCATCGAGCTCTGGGTGGCGGACGCGCGGACGGCCACCGCGCGGCGGCTCCTCCCCGAGGTGCTCAACGCTGCCTTCGGCACCCCCTACCGCTGGGCGCCGGACGGGCAGTCGCTGCTGGCGCTGCGCGTCCCCGCCGGGCGCGGTGCCGCGCCCGAGCGGCCGCGCGTTCCCGCCGGGCCGGTGATCGAGGAGAGCTCCGGCCGCGCCGCGCCCGTCCGCACGCTGCAGGACATGCTCAAGAGCCCGTACGACGAGCGGCTCTTCGATTACTACTTCACCTCGCAGCTCGTCCGCGTCCCCGTCTCCGGCGACCCAGCGGTCGCGGTGGGGCAGCCGGGGATCATCTCCGGCTTCGACCCCTCGCCGGACGGGCGGTACCTGCTGGTGACGCGCATCAAGCGCCCGTACAGCTACCTGGTCTCCGCCGGCAGCTTCCCCTCCGACGTGCTGGTGCTCGACGCGCGCGGCGCGGTGGTCAAGCGGGTGGCCGAGCTGCCGCTGGCCGAGAACCTCCCCGCCGCGTTCGACGCCGTGATCGCCGGCCCGCGCGACTTCGAGTGGCGCTCCGACGCGCCGGCCACGCTCTCCTGGGCCGAGGCGCAGGACGGCGGCGACCCGCGCCGCGACGTGCCGGTGCACGACCGGGTCTACGTGCTGGACGCGCCCTTCACCGCGCAGCCCACGAAGCTGATCGACCTGGACCAGCGCTACTCCGGCACCTTCTGGGGACGCGGCGACTTCGCCCTGGTGGTCTCGCGCTGGTGGAACACGCGCAAGGAGAAGCGCTTCGCGGTGAACCCATCCGCCCCCGGCCAGCCGCGCCTGCTGGCGGACCGCAGCTACCAGGACCGCTACGGCGACCCGGGCTCGCCGCTCACCACCCGCGACGCCCGCGGCCAGACGGTGCTGCAGTTCACGCCCGACGGCTCCGCGCTCTTCCTGACCGGCTCGGGCGCCTCACAGCAGGGCGACTACCCCTTCCTGGACCGGATGGCGATCGCGGACGGGCGAAGCACCCGGCTCTGGCAGGCGGCGGACCCGTTCTACGAGGAGGTGGTGGCGCTCCTCTCGCCCGACGCGGGCCGTGTGCTCACCCGGCGCGAGTCGCTCACCGACGTGCCGAACTACTTCGTCCGCGCGCTCCCGGGCGGGCAGGCGACGGCCATCACCGGCTTCGCCGACCCGGCTCCGCAGCTCGCGGGGATCAGCCGCCAGCTCCTCACCTACCGCCGCGCCGACGGCGTGCAGCTCTCGGGGACGCTGTACCTGCCGCCCAACTACGACCCGCGGCGCGACGGCCCGCTCCCGCTGCTGATGTGGGCGTACCCGGCCGAGTTCCGCGACGCCGCCTCGGCGGCGCAGGTGCAGGGGTCGCCCAACCGCTTCTCGCGCCCGGGCGGGATCTCGCACCTGTTCCTGCTCACGCAGGGGTACGCGGTGCTCGACAACCCCACCATCCCCATCATCGGCGAGGGCGAGAAGGAGCCGAACGACACCTACGTGGAGCAGCTGGTGGCGAGCGCCCAGGCGGCGGTGGACAAGGTGGTGGAGATGGGGGTGGCGGACCGCGACCACATCGCCATCGGCGGGCACAGCTACGGCGCGTTCATGACGGCGAACCTGCTGGCGCACAGCGACCTCTTCCGCGCCGGGATCGCGCGCAGCGGCGCGTACAACCGCACGCTGACGCCGTTCGGCTTCCAGGCGGAGCAGCGCACCTACTGGCAGGCCACGGAGACGTACACGCGGATGAGCCCGTTCACCTACGCCGACAAGATCAACGAGCCGATCCTGATGATCCACGGCGAGCTGGACGACAACAGCGGCACCTTCCCCATCCAGAGCGAGCGGATGTTCGCCGCGCTCAAGGGGAACGGCGCCACGGTGCGCTACGTGGTGCTCCCCTACGAGGCGCACGGCTACCGCGCACGGGAGAACACGCTGCACACGCTGGCGGAGATGATCAACTGGATGGACCGCTACGTGAAGCACGCCGGCCCGCGCCAGCCCGCGCCCGCGCGCACCGCGGCGACGCCGCCGGACTGAGCGGCAGAGCTACAAAAGACGGATCTCACACGGGGTCAACGGGGTCAACGGTGCACATCAACGCCGTCGACTCCGTTGACTCCGTGTGAGACCCGTTCTTTTTCAGGATTCGGTATCACGCGGTCTCCGCGTCTGGGCGTGAGAAAAATCTCTCCAGAAGCGTTAACAGTCTGGGAAATCGGGGGAAGCGGACCTGACGATTCCCTCGCTCCTACCCTATCCCGATTGCTGGAACCATCTTCCCTCCTTCCGACCGGCGCATGCGACCCATCGTCCCGACCCTCCTCGCGCTGGCGATCGCCGCCGCGCGCGTATCCGCCCAGCAGTCCATCACGCTGGACAGCGTCCCGCTCCGCGCTTCCGCGGGGCCGGGGTACCTGATCGTGCCGACGGCGCAGGAGCGGGGGAGCGCGCGCGACGTGTCGGAGCTGCTGGCCGGCCGCGCGGCGGGGCTCTACGTCCGCCGCACCGGGGGCGAGGTCGGCGCGGGGTCGCGCATCTACCTCCGCGGGCCGTCGCACCTGACCCTCCCCGACCGCCCGCTGGTGGTGGTGGACGGCGTCCGCGCCGCGTCGGCCGCGGTGGCGCCGGGAGCGTTCGCGGGGGTGACGGCCACCTCGCCACTCGACGAGCTGGATCCCGAGGAGGTCGACAGCATCCGCGTGCTCCCCGGGCCCGCGGCCGCCGCGCGCTACGGCCCGGGGGCCGCGGCCGGCGCGCTGGTGGTGACCACGCGGCGCGGATACGGGAGCGGCTTCCACGCCGCCGGTTTCGCGCGCGTCGGCATCAGCCGGGACGCGGAGGACTACCCCGCCAACTACCTGCGGCCGGGGATCTACGCCGGCGGCGTCCGGGCGCCCTGCTCCCTGGCGCGGCAGGCGGACGGCACCTGCAGGCCGCGCGCGGACTCGCTCTATTCCTTCAACCCGCTGGAGCAGGCGAGCCCCTTCCGCGGCGGGGCGCTGTGGACGGTGGGCGCGCGGGTGGAGGGCGGCTCCGGCCCGGTGTCGTACCTGGCGTCGGCCGCGCGCGGCTCCGAGCGCGGGGTGCTGCGCGACAACGGCGCCACGCGCACCGACCTGCACGGCCGCGTGGCGCTCCGCCTCCCCCGCAACCTGGAGGTCGGCGCTTCCGCGGCGTACCTGGACCGCGAGCTGGCCGGGCTGGTGCCGCAGAACAGCATCCTCTCCCCCATCGCCGCCGCCCTGCTGGGGAGCGCCCGCGACGACTCGCTGCGGGGGTACGCCGTGCCGGTGGCGCCCTTCGGCACTCCCTTCGCGAAGCTCACGCTCGACACGCGCCGGGCGCGCGGCGTAGCGTGGGCCACGTGGAGCCCGGCTCCGTGGGCCCGGGTCGAGGCGCGCTACGGGATCGACCGCGCCGACCGCGACGGCCTGGAGCGGCTCAGCTCGGGCGGGCAGTCGGCTCGGGACTCCTCCACGGCCACGCAGGACCTGCGCGACGCAACCGCGTCGGCGTGGGTGCGGCTGGCCCCGCTGGCGTCGCTCGGCTGGCGCATGGGCGCGGGGGTGCAGCGCACGGGCGAGCGCACCCGCAGCCGCGAGGTGTTCCGCTCTCCGGCGGGGACGGCCGAGAACAGCCTGGGGGTGCGCCGCAGCGTGGTGGGCGCGTGGCTGTCGCAGGGGCTCGACTGGCGGGGGACGGTGCAGGTGGACGCGCTGGCGCGGCGCGACCACGGGAGCCTGGGCGGCGACGCCCTCTGGTCGGCCTCCGCCGCCGCGGGGTGGACCGTGAGCGGTGAGCCCTTCTTCCCGCGTGCCGGGTGGCTGGACGAGCTCCGGCTGCGCGGCTCCTGGGGACGGATCGACGCGCTCCCCTCCCAGGAGCCGGACCAGGGGTTCCCCTACGGCCTCTTCGCGTCCTGCCCCGGCGGCGGCGCGTGCGCCCTCAGCCCGGAGCGGAACACGGAGGTGGAGGCCGGCCTGGAGGCGCGGCTGTGGCGGCGCCTGGCGCTCGGCGTCACCGGGTACCGCCGCGAGACGGCGCGCCTGGTCGCCGACGTGACGGCCCCGCTGGGCGGCCTCCTGCCGCTCAACCTGGGGACGGTGCGGAACACGGGGGTGGAGGCGACGCTCCGGCTGGACGGGATCGCGACGGGCCCCGCGCGCTGGGAGCTGGAGCTGCTCGGCGCCACGAACCGGAACCGCGTCACCCGGTTCGACGGCAACCTGTCCTCCGGGGACCAGCGCATCTTCGCGGGCTACCCGCTGGGCGGCTACTGGGCGCGGCCGATCGCGAGCTTCGGCGACCTCAACGGCGACGGCGTGCTGCGCGCCGGGTGCGTCGCGGGCGTCTGCGAGGTGGTGCTCGACACGCTCTCCTTCGTCGGCGCGGCGCAGCCGGGGCACATGCTGGCGGCCGCGGCGCGGGTGCGCTGGGGCCCCGCGCTCACCTTCGCGGCGCGGCTGGAGCACCAGGGCGGCTACCGGCTGCAGGACCGCCTGGGCGAGGCGCGCTGCACCCCGTTCGCCATCTGCCGGGAGGCGAACGACCCGTCCACGCCGCTGGCCGGCCAGGCGCGGGTGGTGGCGGCGCTGATGGGGTCGCCCGCGGGCTTCATCCACGACGCCTCGTTCACGCGCCTGCGCGAGGTGACCGTCACGCTCGCGGCACCCGCGGGGTGGGTGCGTCCGCTCGGCGCCGCGGTGGACCTGTCGCTCTCCGGCCGCAACCTCGCCACCTGGACGTCGTACGCCGGGCTCGACCCGGAGGTGAACAGCGCCGGGCCCGTCGGCTACCCGGCGTTCGAGCTCGGCGCCCTCCCCCTCCCGCGCACGTGGACGGCGCGCCTGGATGTGCGCTTCTGATCCCGCGGCTACGACCGTTTCGGCCGATTGACCGCGCGTTCGACCAGCAGAGCAAACGGCGATCTCTCACAGGGGTCACAGGGGACACGGAGGAAAGCGTGCAGTTCCCCCGTGTCCCCCGTGACCCCTGTGAGAGCCATTTCTGTTTTGGCGATCGACGAACGCACCGTCGGATCGAGAAATCGCGATAAGAACGTCGTTTTCAGGCCGCCGCCGTCGCGGGCTCCGCCGACGCCTCCTCGACCCGGTCGCCCTCGTCGTGGATGCAGCGCATCACGTGCGCGGCCATCACGTCGAGCTGCGAGCGGCTGGGCACCTCGGCGCCCGGGTCGGGGAGCTGCAGCGGGAAGGGCGCGCCCTCCGGCACCGGGATCAGGTGCACGTGGAAGTGGAACACGTCCTGCCCCCCGTCGCTGCCGTTGGGGCTGAACAGGTTCACGGCGCGGCACCCCGTCGCCCTGCGCAGCCCGGGGAGGATGCGGCGGGCGACGGCGAAGGTGCGCGCGGCCAGCTCCTCGGGGACGTAGAAGAGGTTCTTGTAGTGCGCCTTGGGCACCACCAGCACGTGGCCGGGGTGCAGCGGCTGGATGTCGAGGAAGGCGATGATCTCGTCGTCTTCGTGGATCACGCTCACCATCTCGTCGCCGCCGATGATGCGGCAGTAGACGCAGGTGGGGTTCTCGTTCGGGTTCGAGGCCACGGGTCCTCCCGGCAGGTCGTTCGCGGCGGTGCTTCCGGCTCCCGCGCCGGGGGTGCAAGAGGCACGCCCGGTCACAGATGGCAGCCGATCCCAATGACTGCAACGCACTTGCGAGATCGGGCACCCGGCACGAAATTCCGCCCCTCCGGTCAGAGGTACCCCTCCTGCACAGCGAGAATGTCGACCACCGCCGCCCCCGTGGCGACCGCGAACGTCACGCCCGTCTTTCCGCTCATCCTGCTGGAGACCATGCGCGACATGGACCGCCCGGACGAGTACCTGGAGGGCGAAGACGTGGCCGTGAGCATGCCGCGGCGGCTGGGGCTCAGCGACGTGGTGGGTAGGCAGATCCACCGCTTCGGCGAAGAGGTCAAGCGCAAGCGGATGCAGAGCCCCGCCACCGTGGCCGACCTGATCGGGCTGGTGATCCGCCGCCCCGACGCCGACGAGATCTTCGAGGAGGCGGGGCGGCGCGTGGCCCGGCACGCGTGGGGGGAGCGCTCCGGCGCGTTCCGGCGCTCGGTGCGCTGGCTGCCGCAGGGCGCCAAGCAGCGCTCCGCGCGCAAGGCCGCCACCCGGCTCTTCCGGCAACTCGCCGGCGAGGGCGATTTCCGCGTGGGGATCAAGCCCGTGTCGCTGCACATCACCGGCTCGCTGACGGCGGTCGCCGACCCCGGCGGGGCGGCGTGCGCTTTCTACGCCGGCGTGCTGTCCGAGCTGGTGACGGAGTACACCGGCCGCAAGCACTCCACCACCCACGCCCGCTGCGAGGCCCGCGGCGCCCCCGCGTGCGAGTGGCTCACGCAGGTCCTCGCCTGATTCCTGAAAAAGAACAGGTCTCACACGGCTTCGACGGAGTCGACGGTGAACCTCAAGACCGTTGACCCCGTCGACCCCGCGTGAGACTTGCCGTTTCTACCGCGCGGCGGTGACGCGCCAGACGGTGTTGCCCACGTCGTCCGCCACCAGCAGCGCGCCCCGGCGGTCGATGGCGACGCCGACGGGGCGGCCCTGCGCCTCGTCGTGCGCGTCCACGAAGCCGGTGAGCACCTCCACCGGGTCGCCGGACGGCCTGCCGCGGGTGAAGGGGACGAAGATCACGCGGTAGCCGCTGAAGGGGCGGCGGTTCCACGAGCCGTGCTGGCCCACGAACATCCCGCGGGCGAACTGCGGCGGGAGCGTGTTCCCGCCGGACCACACCAGCCCCAGCGAGCCGGTGTGCGGCCCCAGCGCGTAGTCCGGCGCGAGGGCGGTGGCGACCAGGTCGGGTCGGGGCGGCTGCACCCGGGTGTCGACGTGCTGGCCGTAGTAGCTGTACGGCCAGCCGTAGAAGGCGCCGTCGCGCACCGAGGTCATGTAGTCCGGCACCAGGTCGCTCCCCAGCTCGTCGCGCTCGTTCACCGAGGTCCAGAGCGCGCCCGTCTCCGGCTCCCAGGCCATCCCCACCGGGTTGCGCAGCCCCCGCGCGAACACGCGGCGGGCGCCGGTGCGCAGGTCCACCTCCCAGATGGCGGCGCGCCCCTCCTCCGCCGCGATGCCGTTCTCCGCCACGTTGCTGTTGGACCCCACCGACACGTACAGCCGCGACCCGTCGGCCGAGGCGATGACGTTCTTGGTCCAGTGGTGGTTGATGGTGCCGGCCGGCATCGGCGCCACCGTGGTGCCGCGGGCGGTGATGCGCGTCTGCCCGGCGGTGTAGGGGAAGCGAACCACCGCGTCGCTGTTGGCCACGTACAGGTCGTTCCCCACCAGCGCCATCCCGAAGGGGGAGTTGAGCCCCTCCAGCAGCACCGAGCGCAGTTCCGCCACCCCGTCGCCGTCCGCGTCGCGCAGCAGGGTGATGCGGTTCGCGCTGGGGACGGCCGCGCCCGCGCGCTTCATGAAGATCTTCAGGAAAAAGCCCTTGATCCCCTTGCCGTCGTCGGGGCGCACCGGCGCGTTGGTCTCGGCCACCAGCACGTCGCCGTTGGGGAGGACGTGCAGCCAGCGCGGGTGCTGCAGCCCCGTGGCGAACGCGGCCACGGCGGTGCCCGGCGCGGCCCTGGGGTGCGTCCCCGCGCGCCACCCCCTGGCCGGGGCGACGTGCACCGTGGGGATCAGCGATGATTGAGGCGGCGGCAGGACCGGCGTCGGCCCGATCCCCGCCGAGAGCGGGAGCCGAGCCGAGCCGCCGCACGCGGCCAGCGCGGCGGAGAGCACGAGCAGGGGAGCACGATGTCGAATGAGCCGGACCGCGGGGTGCGGTCCGGCGGGTGTATCGATGGAACCTCGCACGATTCCCTCCCACGGCGCAGGGTGCGAAGGGCGACCACGACGCGCGACCTCACGCAAAACCCTCGCCGGGCATCGGAAACGGCAAACGGCGCCTCACGCAGAGCGGGCGCCGGCGGCGAGGAGGGCCTGGATGATCTCGGGCGAAGCGTGCGGCGTCCACTCGGAGTGCTCCACCAGCGCGCGCAGGGCGAGGGAGAGCGGCGTGTCGCCGTGGGCGTCCGCAGCCTCGACCGGGGCGCCGCGCTCCAGGAGCAGCCGCACCGTGTCGCCGCGCGCGCGCCAGGCGGCCAGGTGCAGCGCGGTCCTGCCTCCAGCGCCGGCGCGGCCCACGTCGAAGCCCAGGTCGAGCAGGAGGCGGACGGCGGCGGTGTTCCCCGCCCCGGCGAAGCGGCTGAGGATGCCGCAGTCCTCCGCCTGCAGCCGCGCCACGAGCCCGGGATCGGCCGGGGCGAGCGCGCGCGCCCGCGCCTCGTCCCCGCGGGCGCACGCCGCGAGGAAGGCGTCGTCGCCGGCGAGCGCGGCGGAGAAGCCGCGGCGCTCGAAGAGGTCGAGCGCGTCCCCCCGCCCCATGCGCGCCGCCACCGCGAACGCCGACCGGCCCGGCATCGACAGCAGCGTGGGGTCGGCGCCGTGGTCCAGGAGCAGCTCGACGAAGCGGAGCGGGTTGTCGCGCTGCAGCGAGTGGTGCAGCGCGCGGTTGCCCCAGTGGGCGAGGTAGTTGGGGTCGGCCCCGTGCGCGAGGAGCCAGGCGGCCCCGTCGTAATCGGTCCAGTCCAGCTTGCGGACGAGCATCGTGGTCAGGCTCTCCCGCGTGAGCCTGCCGCTCTCGACCAGCGCCTGCATCGCCTCGTTGTCGAAGCCCTCCGGAGAATGGTACGCGACCTCGCCGGCGTTCGGGTCCGCGCCGCGCTCCAGCAGCAAGCGCGTGAGCCCCGCGTGGTGTGCGATCCCCGCGGCCCCGTAGAGCACGGGCTCCCACTCGGGGCTGGGCTGGTGGTCGGGCTCGAACCAGCCGGTGTTCGCGCTGGCGCCCGCGTCGAGCAGCGCCCGCGCCGCGCGCACGAAGCCGTCCGAGCGCGCGCGGTCGAGCCGCAGGTAGCGGGAGAAGCAGAGGTGGGTGAGCGCGTCCCAGCCGCGGGGCCCGCCCTTCGCCGTCGCGCTCGACGGATCGGCCCCGACCAGCCGGCGCACCTCCTCGTCGTCGCCGAGGATGGCGGCGGCGTGGATGCCGCTGCGCGCAACCTCGGGGTGCGCGCCCAGGATCGCCTCGGCGCGCGCCAGCGTTCCCGAGGCGTGAGATGCGTCCAGCGGGACGCACGCGGCGTCGATGAACGCCGCCAGTGGATCGGAGATGTCGGTCATTTCGCTACCTCGCTCCACGCCAACGGCCGGCGAGAGGCTCCCGTGCGGGGCGTCGCCGGCCGTTCATCTCCCATCATCCTTCGCGACGCTACCGGCGCACCAGCGGATGCGCGGTGAGCGCGACCACGCGGCCGTCGCAGGCGTCCTCCACCCGGGTGAGGTGCAGCTCTCCGCCCGCCGCGTGCCAGGTGTAGCGCGCGTTGGCGTGGCACGCATACTCGCCGGTATCCTCGCCCAGCAGGAGCTGGTTGCCGTTGGTCGAGTAGGTGGCGTCGACCACCTGCCGGCCGTTGTAGGTCACCGCCGCGTGACCGTTGTCGCCGAACGTGATCACCCACGCGCCGGCCATCGACGTGCGCATGTCGGCGGGCGCCGACGCCGGGATGTCGCTGTCGGCGATGGTCGTCGTGTACGACCCGCTGGGGAAGCCGTCCACCACGGTCATCGCCATCGGCGCGGCCGCGGGCGGGGCGGCGGCGGGCGGTGGCACCGGCGTGCAGGCGAGAACGAAGGCGGGGAGCAGGAGAAGGGAGAGCTTCGGCATCGCGTCCTCCAGGTCAGGGGATAACCCGGCACGCAAGGAGAGGCCTTGCGCCGCGGGCGAATCTACACGCCGCGCCCCCGCTCGCCAGACGGCCCGTTCACGCCAGCCCGTCGACCCACGCGCGGGTGGCGTCGCCGACCTCGTCGAGCACCTGGGCGTCGGTGCGGCCTGACGACTTGAGCACGTGGAAGCTGTGGTCGGCGCCCTCCAGCCAGTGCATCCTGAAGCTCGGCTTCACCCGCTGGAGCACCGGTTCCATCAGGTCGCGCCGGCAGAGGTCGTCGCGCGTGCCGTTGAAGCAGAGCACGGGGACGTCGATGGCCGGCAGGTGCGCGTCGCGGAGCTTCTCGGGCTGGCCGGCGGGGTGGAGCGGATAGGCGAGGAGGAGGAGGCCGTCGCAGGCGAAGCCCTCCGCGGCGAGCATGGAGGCCGCGCGGCCACCCATCGACCGCCCGCCGATGATCAGCACGTCCGGCCGCAGCTCCTCGCGGGCGCGCGCCACCACGGCCGACGTGCACGCCTGCAGGAGCGGCATCGGGTCGGGCCGGCCGGAGCCCTTCTCCCGGTAGAAGAAGTTGAAGCGTACCACGTCGATGCCGCGGCTGCGGAGCGCGTCGCGCAGCCGCAGCATCCCGCCGTCGTCGCGGTGCCCGCCCGCGCCGTGCGCGCACACGAACACGACGCGCCGCCCCTCCACCGCGTCGGCCGGGTCGTGCACCGCCGTCGTCTCCCTGTCGCCGACCCGCACCGTCCAGGTCGCGCTCGCCGCATCAGCCACGGTCTCTCCTCACAACGAATGAGAATCCTGCACCCTCTACGGTGTCATCCTGAGGCGCGGCCCCGCCTCGACCATGCTCCACGCAAGTGACGGCAGCGCCGTGAGGATCTAACCGCGGATGCGCGTGGCCTGCCGCGGAAGCCGCACGTCAGCCGCGGCTGCCTGTCACGCGACGGCGTCGCCAGCCGGCATCCGCGACGCTGCCGCGCCCGGGTCTCGCGGCGTCCCGGGCTAGATCCCTCGGCCCTGCGGACTTCCGTGTGGCGGCGAGGGCGGCGCGTTCGGGCCTCGGGATGACACCGTAAGGGGGTGGGACGGTGGAGAGCGATCCCCATGGTCGTCACACCAGCTCCACCTCGTCGCCGACCGCCACGCTGCCAGCGTTCGCGGCGGCTCCGTAGACGCCCAGATTCTGGCCCGCGTCGCGGACGATGCTGCGGAGGACGGAGGGGTCTTTCGGCAGCTCGTCCGTCGCGTGGGTGGTCATCCCGCACCGCACCGCCGGGATCCAGCACTCCACCGTCAGCTCGCCGATCCGTAGCGTACGGCCGCTCCACTCGGCCTCCACCAGCCCCTCGATGCCGGGCTCCGTCTCGACCAGGAAGTTCGGCCGGAAGCGCCGCACGTCCCACGCCGCCGACGGGTTCAAGCGCGCCATTGCCGCGAGCGACGCGGTGGTGAGCAGGTGGATGGGCGCGAGGTCGAAGTAGGTGCCGGGCGGGGTGGTGAACTCGAACAGGTCTTCGGGGATGGTGGCGAAGTCGGGGAGCGGCTCGTCCGGCCGGCGGTCGAAGATCTCGCGGACCGGCGCCTCCAGCCGCGCGTGGCGGATGATCCTCGCCAGGTGCGGCTTCAGTGGCCCGAAGCGGCTGAGGCGGCCCATCACCCCGGCCGCGCGGTGGGCGCGCTTGTAGTGCGCCCGGTCCGCGGCCGGCTGCAGCGGCCAGAGCGAGACGGCGCGTCCCAGCAGCGCCGAGAGCCGCGCGTCGACCTCGGGGTCGTCGGTGGCGGTGTGCGTGCCGTCCGGCAGGGTGATGTCGGCGTGCGTGACGCCGCCGCCAGCCTCCGGCGGCTCGCGGTAGCAGGACGAGCACAGCATCAGCTTCGGGAGATACTTCGCGCCGCGCATCTCGCCGATCGCCTCGTCGCGTAGCGCCCACGCGCGGTCACCCGGGATGCCGTGCGGCCCCACGGCGCAGCCGTCGAGCCGCTCGCCGGCCATCGACTTCACCGGGTATCGCCAGATCTCGCGGACTCTTCCGATGCGCACGAGCCTTCTCCTGTGTGTCCGCTGATCCGATCGGGCCGCGTACATTGTGCGAGCGGAGCGTCGGCCGCGCCAGCGCGCGATCTAACTTCAGAAAAGAAAGTCTCTCACAGGGGTCACAGCGGTCACAGGGGACGTGCGGGATCTGTCCTCCGTGACCCCTGTGACCCCTGTGAGAGCCAAAGCTGAATCCAGCGGCTCGACGTTCTCGCGGACTCACATGGCAGCATCCAGCCGGTCCGCCTCGCCGGCAAGCGCTAGAACAGTCGGATCGCGACGAACCGCCAGACCAGGGCGCATGCCAGCAGGAGTGCCGCCCGCTTCAAGGCCGCCCACTTGCCGATGAACCGCCGCGCATCCGGGCTCGCCGCGTCGGGCACGGTGACGGTGCCCGCGGCTACGGTTTGATCCTCGTGGCGCCGCGGCACGAGCCCGAGGCCCGCGTAGACGAGACTCGCCAGGAGCAGGAGGCCGGGGACGATCGTGGCCGGCAGCATGGGCCCACCGCCATCGCCGTGCAGCGCGCCGTCGGCCAGGAGCGCCACGAGGGCCGCGTCGATGGCGAGCACCATCCCCAGCGCTCCGTTGATCAGCGTGGTGAAGCTCGCGACCAGCCGCGCGACCGCGTTCGGATCCAGGCGGGGGGCGGGACGCGTCATGGCGCTCATCCTTCCGATAAGACCGTCGTCCACCATCGCGACGCACCTGCCGCGGAGCCGGCCGGAGATGCCCGGCGCGCAGGCTTACCGAATACGCGAATCCAGCGCGTGAATCAAGCCCGTCGACGGCGTCTCACGCGGAGACGCGGAGACGCGGAGAGGGCTACCTGCTCTCCCTGCGCCTCCGCGTCTATGCGTGAGTCGATCGGTTCGCCGGCCGATGCTCCCTTTGGATCAGGGGATCACCGTGCTCCCGGCGCCGATGTCGCCGCCGCCGGGGATGCCGCCGCCGGTGGCCAGCGTGAGCTCGGTCAGCCGCGGCAGCCGGGTGAGGGCGGGCGCTTCCCACGGCTCGCGCGAGGCGGGCGCCGGGGCGGACGGGTTGGAGGGGGTCATGTTCATCCGCTGGGTGGGAGTCATGGCGTGAACGTGGAGTTCTGCGCCTTGGGCGTGCCGCGGCCGCCGGGGCCGTAGATGGCGGTGACGAGCGCATCGGCCCAGTTGCTGCCGTCCATGTTCGAGTTGTCGAGCAACGGGTTCTTCAGCTCGCGGCTGATCCCGTTCTGGGCCGAGATCGCGGCGGAGGCATACTGCGTGCGGTCGATGGTCAGCGTGTCGGTGCCGTACACCCGCGCGATCTTGAACGCGTCCAGGCTGTTGGCGAACGCCATCGCGGCGCCGTACGCGTAGTCGATCGGCACGCCGCCGTTGTTGGTGGTGTTGGTGGTGTTGCCCAGCGTCACGTACCCGCCCGACGGCACCACCAGCGACGTGGAGATCAGGTGGTACGGCCGCCGCCCCGACGCCGCCGAGTCGGCGATCACCAGGTTCTGCAGGTCTACGGAGCGCGTGCCGGCGTTGTAGAGCTCGACCCACTCGCCGTTCGCGTCGCTGATGGTGCCGCCGGGGTTGGACAGCAGCTCGTTGATCACCAGCAGGTACTGCACGTCGGTATCCACGTACACGATGAAGCTGAACGTGGTCACCCCACCCGTGACCTGCAGCTGCCAGGTCTTGGCCGACGAGACCGCGTCCTGCGCCAGGATCTGGCTGTAGGTGAAGTACGGCTGGTTGGCGCCGCTGAAGGTGCCGGTCCCGTCGGCGTTGGCCACGGTGACGGTGCCCGAGCCACTGGTGACGGTGGGCCCGCTGTGGAAGAACACCTGGATGCCCTGCGGGTCGGCCACGGTGCCGTCGGGCGTGCCGATGGCCTCGTTCATCAGGTTCTGCACGGTGACGTTGAACTGGAAGATCCCCGTGCCGCCGTTGTAGCTGACGTTGCTGGAGGTGAGCTTCAGGAAGACGTTCTGGCCGCCGATCAGCACCCCCCGGGCACCGTCGATCGAGCCCGCCCGCCCGCAGCTCACCGTGCCGGCGATGGAGCCGGTGCATTCGAACGCCTGGATCGCCCGCGGAGAGGGCTCGATCCGGGCCTCGCGCGTGGCGAGCGGCTGCTGGTCGGAGCAGCCGGAGAGCGCCGCCGCGGCGAACAGGGCAAGGAGCGGAAGGCCGCCGAAGCGGACGCCCGGGGAGGCGTGTCTGGGCATGTTTCCCTGCGTGGTGAAGGATGTGGTGGGCTGTGCGGTCGACACCCCGAGTTGTCCAGCGGCGGCAAGAGCCGACTGCTCGCAGGTTCCGCTGCGCGTGCTGTCGGTTGCCGGGTACCAGCGGGGCTCAATAGGTGGTGCTAAAATCTCATGGAACCACGCCCTTTTGGCAATCCCGCACTCCTATGCGGCCAAACATCCGTCGTTCCTGCCGGCGCGTGGCGGCGCAAAATACCCGGCTACGTTACACGTCGTGTG
>DASYJZ010000434.1:0-1650 GCA_035995965.1 Longimicrobium sp.
CCGCGTCTCTGTGTGAGGACGACCTTGTTTCAGCCCTGGCGGACGTGGCGGTCCCACGCGTCGAACTCGCTGGGCCGCAGGCCGTACCGGCGCAACGAGCCCTCGTGCAGGTCCAGCAACTCCGCGCGCGCGGCATCGACGAAGGTCGGGAGGTCGTCCGCCGCGATGCCGTGCGCCGCGCCCCACTCCCCCAGCCCGGCGGCGTCCGGGAGCGTAACCTGGCGCACCATGTCGCGCACCACCTCGCGGAGCTGCTCGCGGTAGGCGAGGCGGAAGGGGTCGGGCCGGCCGACGGCTTCGCGCACCACCGCGTACTGCGCGCACGACCGCTCGTACGCCCAGACGAACACGTCGCGCAGCAGCTCCACGCGCTGCAGCTCGTAGACGCCCAGGGTGCCGTCGACGTAGGCTCCCTCGGGAACGTCCACGAAGGAGAGGGGGCAGAGGTTCGCCTTGATGAGCGGCAGGTTCGCCCCGAGCCGCGAGGTGCGCTTGTTCACGTCGATGAACGGCTGCAGGTACGGCAGGTGCACCATCACGAAGAACGCCTGCTCGAACGGGTCCGGGATCTCGCCGGCCTTCTCCAGCAGCACGCCGAACTGCTCTTCCACCTTCTGCGGGATCCCGAGCGGCGTGAACGTGGTGCCGCTGATGCCCACGAGCTGCCGGCGCAACCCGCCCTCGTTGCGGCGGTCACCCACCAGGTTCTCCGCCAGCGCGGCGTGCAGGCCGAAGAAGGTCTGGCGGTTGAACCCCACGTCTTCGGCCTGCTCCACGAGCAGCTCGATGGCGGCCCTGTGGTTCAGGATCATCTGCGTCTCCACGATGTCCTTTCCCTCGGGCTCGCGGCCGTAGCGCAGCAGCTCCCTGGTGTCCAGCCGCGTGTAGGTGTTGCCCTCCAGCCGGCTGGACGCCCAGGAGAGGTCGAGCAGGAGCTGCTCGTAGATCTCCCGCGCGTACGTCCCCGCCGGCCGCTCCGCCGCGTCCGTGCGTCCGAGCTCGTGGAGCCGGGCGCGCGTCGCCTCGGGCAGGTACCACGTCACCCCCGGGCGGTAGCGCTCCAGGAACTCCGGATCGTAGCCCACCGGCGTGCGCGCCGACGCATGGCGGCGCACCAGGGCGCGCACCTCCTCGCCCTCCGGCGAGAGCGGGACGTAGGCCTCCTGCTGCGTGGCGTCGCCGGGCGCCTCGCCGCGGTCCACGTCCTCGGCCACGACGCGGGGCGCGGTTTCCGGGATTCCGGGGCTCAGGGTGATCACCAGCGGGCGGTACTGCGTCGCCCGGGCGGATCCTTCCACGCCCACGCGTCCTTCCGCCGCGAGCTGGGTCAGCCGGCGCAGCATGGTCCGCCGCGCCATGCGCTCTCCGGTGTCGCGGGCATATTCGTCCAGCATCTGCGGCAGCGAGACGCCCTCGGGATGCGCGCCGAGAAGCGCATCGATGGACGCCAGCTGGCGGGCGATGTCGGCGTTCGTCAGGGTCGGCAACGGTCGTGATTGTGCGGGTGGTCCTGGAGAATCGCGCGACAAAAACAGGTATCTGGCCACAAGATCGGAGAATCGCGCCACAAAAACAAGTATCTGGCCACAAGATAGAGAATCGCGCCACAAACCGAGAATCTGGCCACAAAACCGGGAATTGCGTCAAATC
>DASYJZ010000435.1:0-12313 GCA_035995965.1 Longimicrobium sp.
AAACACGAGGGGAACTGCGATGAGCAATATGGCAGAGACACCCGCAGCTTTGAAAAACCCCTGAGAGCTACTATTGGTGGACATATCATCTTCTTTCGTTGGAGCGTGGACGGGAAATCGTAGATTTTCTTCCTTTGCCTAAGTCACAGATGAGCCACGACCCTGCCTGGTGTGATGTGATATGGCGCGTGGCTCTGCAGGAGGCATGATAGGCAAGGTCGTTGACTCTCGTGACTTGTTCGCCACGCTCGGGGGTGTGGACTAGACTAGTCCATAAGCTAGGCCGGTGGCAAAACCCTAAGAGCGCATTCGATAATCTCTGACTTCGCGCCGGGGAGCATGCTGGGTACTGTGTGATGTCTTCGGTTCTGTTTCAGGCGAACGAGCTGCCGCCGTAGTTCCCGATGATGAAGGGGTTGGAGATGCGCTCGTGGCCGACCGTGGTGTCGGGGCCATGGCCGGTGTGAAGCGTGGTCGCGTCCGGAAGCGTCAGCACCTGCTCGCGGATGGAGCGCATCAGCGTCGCCAGGTCGCCGCCCGGGAGGTCGGTGCGGCCGATGGAGCCGCTGAAGATCACGTCGCCCACCACCGCCACCCCGTCGCCCACCAGGATCACGTGCCCCGGCGCGTGCCCCGGGGTGAAGCGCACCGCCAGCTCGCAGTCGCCGAAGCGTACCACGTCACCCGCCGCGAGCGGGTGGTCGACCGGCGGGAGCGGGTCCATCCGCAAGCCGAACATCTGCGCCTGCATCGGCGCGGCGCGGTACAGCTCGCCGTCGGCCGGGTGCAGGTAGATGGGGACGCCGGTCTCGCGCTTCGCCAGCCCCAGCCCCTCCACGTGGTCCACGTGCGCATGCGTGAGGACGATGGCCTCGATGGCGACGCCGTGCGTGCGCGCGTCGGCCAGCAGCTCGCGGGTGGCGGCGCCGGGGTCGACGACGATTCCCGCGCCCGTCGCGGCGCAGCTCACCAGGTAGGCGTTCTGCGCGAACATGCCGCCCGTGTAGCCGCGGACGACCACGTCGCCGCGGCCCTCAGCCACGCAGTGCCCCCAGCACCTCGGCCGCCCCGTGCGCCCCCGACGCGGCGTAGGCGATCTTGCCGTCGGGGTCGATGACGTAGGTGGCGCGCGCCACGCCGCCGTTCTCCTTCAGCACCCCGTACGCCGAGGCGATCTCCGCGTCCTGGTCCACCAGCAGCGGGAAGTCGAGCATGTACTTGTCGGCGAACCTGCGGTGGCTCTCGACGCCGCCCGGGTTCACGCCGAAGCGCCGCACCCCGGCCGCGTCGTAGTCGGCGCCCTCGTCGCGCGCGGTGCACATCTGGCGCGTGCAGCCGGGGGTGTCGTCCTTGGGATAGAACATCAGCAGCACCGACTTGCTCCCGCGGAACTGCGAGAGCGAGACCTGCCCGCCGTCGGTGGTCTGCGCCTCGAAGACGGGCGCCTCGCTGCCGACGGGGAGAAGCTGTTCAGCCATCTGCGGCTCCATAAGACGATAGGGGGTGTCGAACCTGTTCCGAACGCGGCTGAATCTTGGCACCCCGCATACGGGGCGCAACCGCTACACCCGGACCTCGACCGTGTGGCCGGCAGCCATCAGCGCGTCGACGGCGTCGGCGAGCACCGCGTCCTTCACCATCACGTAGTCGGTGTCGTAGGTCATCACCGCGAAGAGGCTGATGCCAGCGTCCGCCAGCGGCTGCGCGATGCGCGAAAAGACGCCGGTGAGCGTGAAGGGGAGCGGGCCCCGAACCCGCAGGCAGCGCCACCCGGGCTCGCGCAGCACCTCCCCCGGCACCAGGTCGCCGCGGCAGACGATGGACAGCTCGTCGCGGGTGCGGGTGACGCAGGCGACCTCGCCGGTCCACGCCCACTCCGGCACCACCGCGTCCGCGGGGAGGCGGCAGACGGCGAAGGTGTGGTCGAGCACCGTGAGCCGCAGCGCGGGCGCGGCGGGCTCCGGCGCCACCGCCGCGTCCGGCTTCCTGCCGCGTCTCGATCGGGTGGGATTGCGCATGCTCCCAGCGTAACGCGTAGGCGCCGCGCCTGCAACGGATTCGGTCGCAGACGCGGGCATCTACCCAGCGGCCAACGCGAGCGGCACGCCTGTGTTCTAGCGACTATGCGAGTAAACTCGCCGCTACAAAGGCACACAGTCCGCCTTCGCGGACTCCAACCGCCGATTCATTCACAGCGCGCCGGATTCGCCCACCAATGGAGTCCGCGAAGGCGGACTGCGTGCAGTTGTAGCCGCGACTTCAGTCGCATATCCCCCAACACCACACCATCGGATACCGCACCACACCATGGAATACCAACGCGAGAAGGGCCCCGGATCGCTCCAGGGCCGTTCGTCACTCCGCTGCGCCGGCTCTTACGCGCAGCCGCAGCCGGCCTTCTCCACGCCGTCGTTCTCGATCGCCTGCTCCTCGGGGGTCGGCGCGCGCCAGCCGCCGGAGAGGTCGAGCATGCGGCGCAGCGAGCGCTCGGCGCGCAGGCGGACGTCCTCGTCGAGCACCACCTCGTGCCGCTCGTGGTCCAGACACCAGGCCAGCTTGGCCAGCGTGTTCACCTTCATGTTGCCGCAGATGGCGGCGCCGGAGATCGGGATCAGCGTCTTCTCCGGGAAGCGCGACTTGAGCCGGTCGATCAGCCCGCGCTCGGTGCCGATGATCAGCTCGTCGTGCTGCTCGGCGATGTCGACCATGCGGCTGGTGGAGGCGACCACGTCGGCCTGCGCCAGGAGCTCGGCGCGCGCCTCGGGGTGGATCACCACCAGCGCCCGCGGATACTTCTTCTTGGCCGCGGCCAGCTCGTCGAGCACCAGGTCGTCGTGCACGTAGCAGTAGCCGTCCCAGGCCACGATGCTGCCCGGCTGCACCTCGCCCGCCCCCTCGCGCCCGGCGACCACGTACGCCCGGCCGCTCTTCTCCGCCGCGTAGCGCGCCAGGTTGCGGTCGGGGACGAAGAGGATGGTGCGGTCCGCGGCGATGGAGTTCACCACCTCGACCGCGTTGGCCGAGGTGCAGCAGACGTCGCTCTCCGCCTTCACCTCGGCGGTGGAGTTGACGTAGGCGACCACGGCCGCGTCCGGGTAGCGCGCCTTCAGGCGGCGCAGCGCGTCGCCCGTGACGAAGTCGGCCATGGGGCAGCCGGCGCGCAGGTCGGGCATGAGCACCCGCTTCTCCGGCGAGAGCACCCTGGCCGTCTCGGCCATGAAGTGCACGCCGCAGAACACGATCACGTCGGCGTCGGTGCGGGCGGCCTCCAGCGACAGCCCCAGCGAGTCGCCCAGGTAGTCGCTGACCTCCTGGATCTCGATGCGCTGGTAGTTGTGCCCCAGGATCACCGCGTTCAGCTCGCGCTTGCGCGCGCCGATGCGCTCCACCAGCTCCCCGTGCGGGAGGGCGGCGTAGTCCAGCGGCGTGGGCAGCTTGCTGGCGACCTGGATCATCTCCACCTTGCTCTCTGACGTGGCAACGTTCTCGATATGAGAAAGATCGCGATGCCTGCGCGCTCGCGCAAGTCCCCAAACAGAAAATCTGCTGTTTACGGAGTATGGGAACGCGAAAAGGCCCGCGAACCAGTGCGGTCCGCGGGCCTTCCTGCCGAATCGGTCGCGGCGCTCAGGCCGTGAACGAGCTCCCGCAGCCGCAGCCGCCGGAGGCGTTCGGGTTGTTGAAGGTGAAGCCGCTCCCCTGGAAGGTCGACACGAAGTCGATCTCCGTGCCCTGCAGGTACTGCAGGCTGAACGGATCCACGAAAAGGTTGATCCCCTGCGACTGGAAGGTCATGTCGTCGTCGCCGGGCTCGTCCTCGATGTTCAGGCCGTACTGGAACCCCGAGCAGCCGCCCGGCAGCACGCCTACGCGCAGCCCCGCCGTCTCGGCCGCGCCCTGCTCCTCGATGTAGCGGCGGACCTCGGTCGCCGCCAGCTCCGAAAGCAACACGGGGCTGGCCGGGGCCTCGGTGTTCACCGCCACCGCGCTCTCTGTCTGCATCGCTGCCCCCCGATGATAGGTTGAGCGGGCACAAACCCCGCCGTATCAACCGTTTGTACGATCCTATCCCCCGCAGGTTCCGCGCCGGAGCGCCGCCCAGCCGGGTTGGTTCACGCATGAAGTATGTGGCCGGCGGCGGAGAGCGTCAATCCTCCCGCGCGCCCGCCGATCCGGCGTCCGCATCATCCTCCAGGATGAGGTCGACCGCCTCGGCGAGGGAATCGACCACGGCTCCGGACGAAGCCGCCGCGTCCGGCTCCGTCTGCGTGCCGCGGACGAGGACGGCGCGGCCGCCCAGCTCGCGCGCGGGCGCCACGTCGCGGGCGCGGTCGCCCACGAACCACGAGGCGGCGAGATCCAGCCCGTGCTCGCGCGCGGCCTGCAGGAACATGCCGGAGCCGGGCTTGCGCATCGCGCCGGGATCGGGGGCGTCGGGGGCGAGGGCGCAGTGATAGTCGGCGTCCAGCCGCGCCCCGTGCTCGGCGAGGAGTGCCAGCAGCCGCGCGTGGACGGCCTGGTATTCGTCTTCGCCGAACCGGCCGCGGCCGATGCCGGACTGGTTGGTCGCCAGCGCGACGAAGCGCCCGGCGCGGTTCAGCCGGGCGACGGCCTCGCCGGCGCCGGGGAGGAGCTCCACGCCGGCGGGATCGGAGAGGTAGTGGCGGTCGTGGATCAGCGTGCCGTCGCGATCCAGGAAGACGGCCGGACGCGGCCCGCCGGGCGCGGCCACGGGGACCCGCGTCAGCCGGCGGTGATGTTGAAGCCGGCGTCCACGTACATCGTCTCGCCCGTGATCCCCGCGGCGAGGTCCGACGCCAGGAAGAGCGCGGCCCGGCCGACCTCGTCGGGCTCCACCGTGCGCCTGAGCGGCGAGCGCTCGGCGCAGATGCGCATCAGGTCCCGGAAGTGAGCCACCCCGCGCGCCGCCAGCGTGTTCACCGCGCCGGCGGAGATGGCGTTCACCCGCACGCCGCTCGGCCCCAGGTCCACCGCCAGGTAGCGCACCGTCGCCTCCAGCGCCGCCTTGGCCACGCCCATCACGTTGTAACCGGGGACGGCCTTCTGCGAGCCGTAGTAGGTCATGGTCACCACGCTCCCGCCGCTCTCCATCAGCGAGGAGAAGGCGCGGGTGAGCGCCACCAGCGAGTAGGCGCTGATGTCGAGCGCGGTGGAGAAGTCGGCGCGCTGCGTCTGCAGGAACGGGCTCCCCATGGCGGCGGCGGGCGCGTAGGCGACGGAGTGGAGGAGGAAGTCGAGCTTCCCGCCCCAGAGCGCGCGCACCTGCTCCAGCACCGCGTCGATCTGCTCGTCGCTGGTGACGTCCAGGTCGAAGAGGGGGACCTCGCCCAGCTCCGACACCGTCTTCATCACCCGGTCGCGCATCACCTCGCCCTGGTAGGTGAAGGCGAGCTCCATCCCCGCCTCGCGCAGCGCCCGCGCGCACGCCCAGGCGATGGAGTTGCGGTTGGCGACGCCGACGATCAGGCCCTTCTTGCCGGCCAGCAGCCCGGCGTACGGCGAGCTCTCGGACATGGTCCCGGGCTTTCGTTCAAAAGGAAGGAAGATGCGGTCGATTCGGCCGGTAGAGCGCCCCACGCGGCGGCGCAGCCACCGGCCGCGGCGAGGTGGCGGGCCGGGGCGCGGGCGGCGGAGCCGCGGGCGCCGCCGGCGGACGGGGCACGGCGCGACCGCTGTCCCCCGGCGCGACGGACGGCGCGGCTGCCGGTGGCGCCGGCGCGGCCTTGGGCGTCTTGAGCGGCGCCTCGCCGCCGCCGACGAGCCCCACCAGGTTGCGCACGCCGGTCACCCTCGCCGTGTACTGCGTCTCCGCGGCGAGCGGGGCCGCCGTACGGATGAAGAGCGACTGCGACGGCACCGGCTCGCGCGGGGTGGTGTCGCGCCGCGCCGCCGCGCCCGTGTCGGCCGCGGCGCTGTCGCCGCGCGCCTCGGGGAACGGCCCCACCCGCACCTCGGCCACGCGCACCGCGCCGGCGGGCCCGGTGATGGTGACCTGCGAGGGCGAGAGCGGCTGCGTCGGGTCGAGGAAATCGTCGAACCTCACCTCCACCCGGTCGCCGTCGCCCGACGCGGTCCCGGCCTTGGGCGCGGTGCTGTCCGGCGCGAGCAGGGCCAGGCGGCGCGCGCGAACCGTATCGCGCACGGTGACGCGGATGGCGACGGTGTCGCGCGCCTCGTACGGCTGGAGCTTCTGGTCCTTGTTGGTGTCGTTGTACGCGCGCACCAGGTAGTCGCCGGCGGGGAGGTACTCCAGCCGCCAGACGCCCGCGCTGTCCGGCCGCGTCACGTAGGTCACCGAATCGGGTCGGTGCACCGCCTCGACCACGGCGCCGGTGGCGGGGCGCAGCGTGGCCCGCTCGATCACGGTGCCGGTTGCCATGGTGTGCACGATCTCGGGCCCGGTGGAGAAGACGACGGTCACCGGCTGCTTGGTCGCGTTGCCGAACAGGTCCGAGACGCCGGGGTGCAGGGTGACCTGGTAGATGCGGTTGGCCTCCCAGCCGCGGCGCAGCTCCACCCGCACCTCGCGGCCGTGCTTGTCGACGGCGACGCCGCTGGTGCGGGGGCTCACCGTGACCACGGTGTCGATCCCCTTCTCCGACAGCCCCTCGTTGAAGGAGAACACCACGGGACCCACGTACGAGCGCATCCGGGCGAAGGTGTCGGGACGCGTGGCCTCGAGCCGCGGCGGCTCGGTGTCGGGCTCGCCCCCGGGCGGCGCCTCCACGTGCGCGCACGCCGCGCCCAGCGCGAGCGCCGCGCCGGCCGCCAGCCGTCTCCACCCGTCGGTCGGTCCACTGCAACGGGGGATCACGTGCACGGCGGCTCCGGCAAGGGAAAAAAGTTCACCCGCGGCGCGGGAAGCCCGGAATGTTACCGGGGCCGCGGGGGATGGTCAAGCAAGGACAAGCGCTTCCGCACCGAATGTCGATCGCCCGTCCGCCGGGGGCGAACGGGCGACGGGGAGGGCGCAGCGGGCGCGGCCTCAGCGCGAGGCGACGTCGCGGCTCAGGCGGTACATCTCCGCGGCGCGGTCGGGGTTGCCCTTGCGGTCGTAGGCGATGCCCATGGCGTAGTAGGCCTTGCTGCTCTCGGGCTGGATGCGGACGGCCGCCTCGAGCACCTCGATCGCCGCGTCGCTCTCGGCCATCTGGTTGAGCGCCTCGCCCAGCAGCACGTAGGCCGCGCCCAGCTCGGGGTCCAGCTCCACCACGCGCCGCAGGGTGGTAGTCGCGGCGGCCCAGTTGCCGCGCTTCACCAGCGTGGCGCCGAGCTGCAGGTGCACCGCGGCGTCGTCCGGGGCGAGCTTCTCGGCGCGGCGCAGCTCCTTCTCGGCGGCCTCGAACTTCCCCTGCGCGGCCAGGGCGTTCCCCAGCCCGACCAGCGCGGGCACGCTGTCCGGCCGCAGCGCCACCACGGCGGCGAAGGCCTCGGCGGCGTCGGCGTGGGCGCCGTTCTCGGCCAGCGTGCCGGCGCGCTCCAGCTTCTCCGCCGCCGCGTCGTCGGCCGCCGGATCGGGCGCGGCGACGCGCGCGCGGCGAGCGGCGCGGCCCGTCTTCCCGTTGGCGGGGGGCGCCTCGGCGGCGGGCGCGTCGGCGCCCTCGGCTTCGGCGGGGGCCGCGGGTGGTTCGGATCCGTCCAGCTCTTCGGTCTTGCGGGCCATCACACGCTCGGGTCTCGCGGGGTCACGCCGTGCCGCCTGGGTCCTGCCTGCATCCTGCCTCATCCGCTGGAAACCGGGTCACTCGCCGCCGGTCTCGTCGAGCACCCACCGGCGGTACGCCGGGAGCCCGTCGGCCACCCGCAGCGTGAGGACCTCGGGGAGCTCGTAGGGGTGCAGCTCCGGGATCCGCGCGATCAGCCGCGCCACCAGCCCGGAGCGGGTCTTCATCACCACCAGGCTCTCGTCCTCCTCCTGCACCTCGCCGTTCCAGCGGTAGAGCGAGGTCACGCCGGGAACCAGGCTGGCGCAGGCGATGAGCCGCTCCTGGAGCAGGCTCCGGGCCAGCCGCCGCCCCACCTCCATGTCGGGGACGGTCGCGAGCACCACGGAGAGGTCGTCGTCCGGCACCGTCGGCCGTCCTCAGCCTCAGATGTCCAGCCGCAGGTCGGGCGAGGGGACGCCGGCGTCGGCGGGCTCGCCCGCGTCCGCCTCGCCGTCACCCGTCAGCTCGGCCAGGGTCTTCTTCGCGTGCGACACGTGGCGCTGCGCGTTCGGCGCCTGCGGCGGCCGCGCCAGGAAGGCGCGCAGGTGCGCCACCGCCTCGTCGGTGTTCGCCTGCTGCAGGAGCAGGAAGGCGAGCCCGTAGTGCGCGCCGCTGGCGTGCGGCTTCAGCTCCAGCACCCGGCGGTAGGTCTTCACCGCCTCGTCCGTCATCCCGATGCGGGTGTAGGCCACCGCGATCTGCTGCAGGACGTCGGTGTCGTTGGGGCTCTCGCGCAGCGCCAGCCTGAAGGATGTCAGCGCCTCGTGGTACTTCTCGTCGTGGAGGAGGACGGTCCCTTCCTCGTAGTAATCCGGGTCCTTCGCCGCTGGCCCGGAGCGGCCGTTGATCAGCTTGGTGAACCAGGACATTGCGCGCCGTGAGGATGACGATGCGGACAGCGAATCGGACCACTGCGGAGAGCCTGCGCGGGTGCCTGCCGGAGGCCCACGCGCGGCGCACGGCCGGGGGAGGAAAGGTACCGGCTCGCCCCCGCCGCGCGCAACCGAGACGACGACCTCTAGCGGACGGCGTTCATCCGGAGCGGCACCGGGTCGCCCAGGGCGCGCGCCACCACCGTCCCCTCCTGCTCCAGCATCACCTGCGCGCCGAGGGACGACAGCAATTCGCCGGCCCCGGCGGGCGCGCGCTCCACCACCAGCCGCGCCCCGGGCTGCAGCACGCGGACACCCTCGGCCAGGAGCGCCGGGTCCGCCCCGCCGGTGAGCGCCACCCCTCGCAGCGTCCGCGCACGGAACGGGAGCCCCGCCCCCGCCGCGATCCGGCTCACCCCGGGCCGCTCCGCTCCCTCGGCCGGCTCCGCGGCCAATGCGACGACCTCCAGCTCGGGAACGAGCGCCGCGACCTCCGCCGCCAGCGCGGCGCCCGGCCCGGCGATCAGCACCGTCCCCCGCGCGTCCGCCAGCCCCAGCAGCGCCGCCAGCCTCACCGCCGCCCCGGGATCCGTGGCGGCGGTGTCTTCCGACGATCCCGCCTCTTCCGACGATCCCGCCCGATCCGCCGGCACCGCCGTGGAAAGCCGCGCATCCAGCACGCCGCCGCGCACCGGGTACTGCTCGCGGCAGTTGGGGCACCCCAGCCGCCCCCCGAGCACCCGGCGCTCCTCCACCCGGTCCGCCAGCAGCACGAGCCCGAACTCGGGGCCGCAGCGGGGGCAGGACAGGATGTCGGTCAGCAGGATGTGCATCCGGCGTCGTCGCGATGAGGCGGTGGTGTGGCGTAGCCGGCGATGTGTGGGAAGGTGCACGGGAGGTCGTTGTCGCGCGAATATGCGAGTAAACTCGCGGCTACAACGGCACGCAGTCCGCCTTCGCGGACACTACGGACACGACACCGATGACCGCGTTGGCGTGCATCCCCGAACCACGTTCGCCGATTAACCGCCGCCCGGCCGACGCATCACCGAGTTACCCGCACCCCGTCCGTTTTCTGCGTCCTCTCCGTTCCTCTGCGTCTCTGCGTGAAACGGCCGTAAAAGCCGGCCGCAACGAGAGACCGAGGACCTCACCACGTCGGCTTCAGCGAAAACTGGGCATACTGGTTCGGCGTCTCCCACACCCGCACGTACGCCAGGTGCTCGGCGCGCTCGGCCAGCAGCTCGCGCATCCGCTCAAAGATCCAGCGCGCCTGGTTCTCCGCGCTCGGCTCGAGCTCGGTGAACGGCTCCAGCTCGTTGATGTTCTCGTGGTCGAGCCGCCCGGCGATCGCGCGCAGGTGGCGCTTGGCATCGCCGAAGTCGTAGGCCATCCCCCCCGGCCCCACGTCGTCGAAGGCCAAGCCGGCCTCGACCACGTAGCGGTGGCCGTGCAGCTTCTCGCACTTCCCCCGGTAGTTGCGGAGGAAGTGCGCGGCGTCGTAGTGCGCCTTCACGTTCAGCAGGAACATAGAACCGTCAGCCCGCGGCCTCGACCGCGATGGTGGGGATCTGTACGTGGCGCGGCTGGCCCGCGGCGAACACCACCACCCGGGCCACGTCTTCCGCGCGGAGCATGGCGGCGCGCGACGGGAGTCCCGGGTGCGCCGCCGCGTAGACCGCGTCCCAGAGCGCGGTGTCCGTGGCCGCGGGCTCCACCAGCGTGGCGCGCACGCCGGTGCCGCGGACCTCCTGCAGCAGCACCTCGTGCATCCCGCGCAGCCCGAACTTGGAGGCGCTGTAGGCCCCGTTCTCGGCGAACGCCGCGCGCCCCGCGACCGACCCCACGTGGATCAGGTGGCCGGAGCGCCGCCGCAGCATCAGCGGGAGGAAGGCGCGCACCAGCAGGAAGGGCCCGCGCAGGTTCACCGCGATCAGCCGCTCGAAGTCCGCCGGGTCGGTGTCGGCGATGCGGGCCAGGGTGAAGGCGCCGGCGCAGCTCACCAGCACGTCGGGGGCGTCGCCCAGCAGCTCGGTCACGTAGGTGGCCAGCGCGTGCACGCCCCCCGGGTCCGCCACGTCGCCGGGGATGGCGTAGCCGCCCACCTCGGCGGCGGCGGCGGCGAGCGGGTCGCGCGAGCGGGCCACCATCCCCACCCAGGCCCCGCCGGCGGCCATCATCCGCGCCACCTCGAGCCCGATCCCGCGCGAGGCGCCGGTGACCACCACCGTCTTCCCGGCGAGGCCGTTCCCGTTCGCGCCCTGCCCCGCCGGCACGGCGTCCCCCGTGCCGATCAGCTCCTCGCCCTCGCTCATCCGCGCCGTCTCCCGAGCCGTGGTCCGCCCCAACCGCACCCCTCTCCCTCTGGACGGGGGCGCAACATAGTCGCGCCGCCGCGGGGGCGCGACTCTCCCGCACGGGGAGCCGTCAGTAGGACGACGGGTGCACCAGCCGCAGGAACTCCTCGCGGGTGCCGATGTCGTCCAGGAACACGCCCTTCATGGCGCTGGTGATGGTGCGGGAGTTCTGCTTCTCCACCCCCCGCATCATCATGCAGAGGTGGGCGGCCTCGATCACCACGCCCACCCCCTCCGGCTCCAGCACCTCCATGATGGCCGAGGCGATCTGCTCCGTCATCCGCTCCTGCACCTGCAGCCGCCGCGCGAACACCTCCACCACGCGCGGGAGCTTCGACAGGCCGACGATCCGCCCGTTGGGGATGTAGGCCACGTGCACCTTGCCGAAGAAGGGGAGCAGGTGGTGCTCGCAGAGCGAGTACATCTCGATGTCCTTGACGATCACCATGTTGTGGTGGTTCTCGTCGAAGATCGCCCCGCGGATCACGTCCTCCACCGACAGCTGGTAGCCGCGGGTGAGCCAGCGCATCGTCTTCTCCACCCGCTCGGGGGTGCGCAGCAGCCCGTCGCGGTCGGGGTCTTCGCCCACCAGCCGCAGCTGCTCGCGCACCAGCCGGCGGTACTCGGCCGCGCCCTCGTCCTCGTCCGCCGCGGCCGCGTCGCTCCGCGCGTGCAGCATCAGGTCCGTCATCTCGGCCTCGCCTCTCATTCTCCGCTGTACTCCGCCCAGTTGCGCGGCGTCTCGAACAGCACCAGCCGCGCCAGCCGCCCGCGCGGGATGCGGGGGGCCAGCCGCTCCCAGAGCGCCACCACCAGGTTCTCGGTGGAGGGGATCACCCCTTCCAGCCAGGGCACGTCGAGGTTCAGGTTGCGGTGGTCCACGTCCTTGAGAACCTCTTCCGCGGCGTCGCGCACCTGCCCCAGGTCCACCAGGTACCCGGTGGCCGGGTCGGGCTCGCCCTCGACGGTGATGTCGAGCTCGTAGTTGTGCCCGTGCCAGTTGGCGTTGTTGCAGGGGCCGTAGATGCGCCGGTTCTCCTCGTCGCCGAGCGCCGGGTTGTGCAGGCGGTGCGCGGCGTTGAAGTGCACCCGCCGGGTCACGCGTACGGTCGGCACGCCAGGGTCCCTCCGCAACCGGGTGAAAAAGGCCGGCCCCGGAAAGCTGCCGGGGCCGGCCTGGAGCGGAAACAGCGGGGAGGATTCTTGAAGCCTCGTGCGAACACGGTGGGTGGCCCCTCCGCTGCCTCCGTCTTCCCGTGAGAGGGCGTGACGTCAGCCGCAAAAGCAGGCCCCGGCTTCAAAGCTGTTGGCTCAAAAATGGGACTCCCCGCCACTTCCGAGTGCCCGAATATAGTCG
>DASYJZ010000436.1:0-4861 GCA_035995965.1 Longimicrobium sp.
GTGAATATGCGGCTGAAGCCGCGGCCGCCGCGGCTACAACGGCACGCAGTCCGCCTTCGCGGACATCAACGGCACGTCAGACTAGAAGCTAGACTATCCTTCCACATCTCCCCAACGACCATGTCATCCTGAGTGCCGCCGCTCTCGCGTAACTCTTGCGCTCACTGATGCTTGGCGGCGGCCGAAGGATCTGGAATCGAGGACGCGAAACCGGCCGCCGCTGGCACGGACGGCAGGGGTCGCCTCCCCGGAGCCGGGCGTGGGAGTAATGTCCCCATTACCCTTTACATCACGAGGCGGGCGACGAAGGTCAGGTAGCCTTGGCGGCCGCGCTTCTTCGTCCAGCGCTGGACGGAGGTGCGGATGCGCTTCAGGCAGGCGGCGACCTCCTCCGCGGTCTTCCGCTCGCCCACCGTGGCCGGATTGTCATCTGGAGCCGCGCGGCCGATGCGCCATTCGCAGATGTACAGCACCGCGTCGTAGACTTCCCCGCGCAGTCCCGGAAGGCTGTACTCGCGCGGGGTGCGCCCGCGTCGGGCGCGACGCGTTTCACCGAGTCCGGGGGACCCAGCAATGCCGGCAGGCCATATCGTGCGCCTCGGCTACAGATCCTTCGGCCGCCGCCAAGTGATTGTGTTACTGATGGCTACGCGAATCGGCGGCGCTCAGGATGACATGTGAGGGCCTTAGCGATCTTATCTATTCGCTCAGTAGTGTCCCGTTCAGCTAAGTAGATGATGCTGTAAGCTGCTACGGAAGCGGTAATTAGCGGCTTGAGCACCCGCACACGATTTGAGCGGCGCCTGTGTCTCCGCCATCCTGCTGGACACCCCAGCACAGGAGCGGCGGATGAACGAGGGACGCACGGTGTTCGCTCAGCTGATGGAGCATGTTCCCCACCATCAGTTCCGCCGTTGCGTCGAGCGCTACCGGGGCAACGCACGGGTGCGCCGCTTCCGCTGCTGGGATCAGTTCCTCTGCATGGCGTTCGGCCAGCTCACGTACCGCGAGAGCCTGCGCGACATCGAGGCGTGTCTGCGCGCCCTGGAGGGCAAGCTCTACCACATGGGGATCCGGGCTCGTGTCTCCCGGAACACCCTCGCGGTTGCGAACGAGAAGCGAGACTGGCGCATCTACGCCGAGTTCGCGCAGATCCTGATCCACGAAGCGCGCCGGCTCTACGTGGACGAGCCGTTCCTCGCCGACCTCGAGGAGACGGTGTATGCCCTCGATTCCACCACGGTGGACCTGTGCCTCTCGCTCTTCCCGTGGGCACGGTTCCGGACCACCAAGGCGGCCGTGAAGCTCCACACCCTGCTCGACCTGCGTGGGAGCATCCCCTCCTTCATCTGGATCACCGAGGGGCGCGTCCACGATCTCAAGATCCTCGACGAGCTGATCCCGGAGCCCGGCTCGATCTACGTGATGGATCGTGGGTACGTGGACTTCGCGAGGCTGTACATCTTCCCTCAGGCTCAGGCGAGCTTTGTCGTACGGGCCAAGAAGAACCTGCAGTTCCGTCGACGGTACTCGCGGCCGGTCGATCGCTCCACCGGCCTCGTCTGCGATCAGACGGTCCTGCTCGTCATCCCACGCTCGCTGGCCGGGTACCCTGACCCGCTCCGGCGCGTACGCTACCGAGACCCCGAGACCGGCAAGCGCATTGCAATCCTCAGCAACAACTTCACTCTACCCGCTCTCACGCTCGTCGAGCTCTACCGCGGCCGCTGGCAGGTCGAGCTCTTCTTCAAGTGGATCAAGCAGCACCTGCGGATCAAGTCCTTCTACGGCGTGTCAGCCAACGCGGTGAAGACCCAAATCTGGATCGCAATCTCCACCTACGTGCTGGTCGCGATCCTGAAGAAGCGGCTCGGAATCGAACACAGCCTCTACACAATCCTACAGATCCTGAGCGTCAGCGCCTTCGAGAAAATCGAGCTTTCACAAGCATTCAGCTCGACGATCAGCGCAACCGGCAGCAACACATCTCCTAACCAGTTGCAGCTCTTCGACTTCTAACGGGACACTACTGCTATTCGCTCGATAATATTCGTAAGCTCCCATGAGGGGTCAGGCCCGCAGCAGGCAGGCCCCATCCCAAGCCTACTGACCTTATCCATTAACCCGATAAGATTCGTAAGCCCTCTTCAGATTCCGGCCACGGCCCTGCCGGCTGCGCGCCCGGAAAAGATGCATCCACCCAGGAAGGTCCCCTCGAGAGAACGATAGCCGTGCATCCCGCCGCCGCCGAAGCCGGCCGCCTCGCCCGCGGCGTAGAGGCCGGGGAGCGGCTCGCCGTCGGCGCGCAGCACGCGCGCGGAGAGGTCGGTGTGCACGCCGCCCAGTGTCTTGCGGGTGAGGATGGAGAGGCGGACGGCGATCAGCGGCCCCGCGGCGGGATCGAGGATGCGGTGCGGCTTGGCGACGCGGATCAGGCGGTCGCCGCGGTAGGCGCGGGCGCCGCGGAGCGCGGTGACCTGCAGGTCCTTCCCGAACGGGTTGGTGAGCTGCAGGTCGCGCGCGCGGATCTCGGCCTCCAGCGCGGCCGCGTCGATCAGCGGCTCGCCGGCGAGCGCGTTCATCCCCTCCACCAGCTCCGGGAGCGTGCGGCGGACGATGAAGTCCTCGCCCTTCTGCTTGAACGCCTCCACCGGCGGCGGCGCGCCCGGGAGCGCGCGACTCAGCACCTTGCGCACGCTCTTCCCCGTCAGGTCGGGGTTCTGCTCCGACCCGGAGAGCGCGAACTCCTTCTCGATGATCTTCTGCGTGAGCACGAACCAGGTGTAGTCGTACCCGGTGCGCATGATGTGCTCGAGGGTGCCGAGCGTGTCGAAGCCGGGGAAGAGCGGCGGCGGCAGGCGGCGCCCCAGCGCGTCGAACCAGAGCGACGACGGGCCGGGGAGGATGCGGATGCCGTGCGTCGGCCAGATCGGCGCCCAGTTCCGGATCCCCTCCGTGTAGTGCCACATGCGGTCGGGGTTGATGATGGCCCCCCCGGTGTCGCGCACGATCTCGATCATCCGCCCGTCCACGTGCGCGGGGACGCCGGAGAGCATCCGCCTGGGCGGCGGGCCCATGCGAGGCGGCCAGTTGGCGCGCACCAGCTCGTGGTTCCCGCCGATCCCGCCGGACGTCACGATCACCGCGGCCGCCCGCAACGTGAAGTCGCCCACGACGGTGCGCGAGCTGCTGGCGCCGCGCTCCACGACGCTCGCCTCCAGCACCTCGCCGTGGACACCGTCGACGGCCGCGCCCTTCGCCGTGAGCCCCGTCACCCGGTGGCGGAAGCGCAGGGAGACCAGCCCGCGCCGCTCCCCTTCCCTGACGGCCGCGATGAACGGCGCCAGCACGCCGGGCCCCGTCCCCCAGGTGACGTGGAAGCGCGGGACGGAGTTGCCGTGGCCCGTGGCCAGGTACCCGCCCCGCTCCGCCCAGCCGACCACGGGGAAGAAGCGGACGCCGCGCGCGTGCAGCCAGGAGCGCTTCTCACCCGCGGCGAAGTCGACGTACGCCTCGGCCCAGCGGCGGGGCCAGAGGTCCTCGTCGCGATCGAAGCCCGCGCTCCCCAGCCAGTCGCTCCACGCCAGCTCGCGCGAGTCGCGGATCCCCATCCGCCGCTGCTCCGGCGAGCCGACCAGGAAGAGCCCGCCGAACGACCAGAACGCCTGCCCCCCGAGCGACCCCTCCGGCTCCTGCTCGAGGATGATGACCTTCTTCCCCACCTCCACCAGCTCCGCCGCCGCCACCAGCCCTGCCAGCCCCGCGCCCACGATGATCGCGTCCGCCTCGTCCGCGCGTGTGCTCATCCGGTGTGGCTCCGTGTGTGGGGACGATGGAGAGTTCAGCGTGCTGCGGAGGAAGGGAAATCGTACGGTGCGGGAGGCGGGATCGCTAGAGAAGATCGGCGCGGGTTCGATGAAGGGTGGTACGGCGGCGGGATCCTCCTCCCCCCGCCCCTCCGGGTCGGTGGCGCAATGCGGCATCTTCGCCTCTAAAGTTGCGGCGCAAAGGTCGCATTTCGGATCGAGTGGGAGGGAACGAACGAAGCGTCGAGGGGCTCTCAACCAGGGGGGGGCGTGGGGGCCGTCGCTCACCAGCTACGAGAACATGGGCGGAACCATCCTGGGCTCGCCCGAGGTGGTGGCGTGGGGGCCCAACCGGCTCGACGTGTTCGTGGTGGGAACCGACAGCGCGCTCTACCACAAGTGGTGGAACGGCTCCGCTTGGGGGCCGTCCCTCACCGGCTATGAAAGCCTCGGCGGTACCATCGTGGGGCAGCCGCACGTGGTGGCGTGGGGACCCAACCGGCTGGACGTCTTCGTGGAGGGCACCGACTCCGCGATCTACCACAAGTGGTGGAACGGCTCCGCCTGGGGGCCGTCCCTCACCGGGTGGGAAAGCATGGGCGGAGTCGTGACGGACTTCTGATCCGCCCAACGAACGCGGGGCATCGGGAGAACATCCCCGGCGCCCCCGTTTCGATCTGTTTCTCTCCGCGTCTCTGCGTCTCTGCGTCTCTGCGTGGTCTGCTCCCCGCAGATTGAACCAGTTAGAATGGGAGTCAAAACTGCCCGGGAGGGCAAGGAGACTCCGTGGAGAAGAAACGATACACGCCGACGCAGATCGTGGGGATGCTGCGGGAAGCAGAGTCGCTGCTGGGAACGGGACGGACGGTGGGGGAGGTGTGCCGGCACCTGCAGATCGTGGAATCGACGTACTACCGGTGGCGTGCCGAGTACACGGGGATACCGGTGGACCAGGTGACGCGGGTGAAGGAGCTGGAGGAGGAGAACCGGCGGCTGAAGACGGTGGTGGCTGACCAGGCGTTGGACATCAGCATCCTGCGAGAGGTGGCCCGGGG
>DASYJZ010000437.1:0-6804 GCA_035995965.1 Longimicrobium sp.
GTCGACATTCCGGCCGGCGGCGAGATGGAGGTCGAGGTGGAGCTCGACCGGTCGCAGCCGTACGCCGGCCGCTACTCCGTCCCGCAGCCCCGGGCGGACTACGGCTACGACGCGCCGTACGGCGGTGAGCTCGAGGTCGAAGTTGAGATCGAGCGCCCGCGCCCGCAGTACGTCTCGAACTGGGAGCCGCCGCGCGAGCGCGGTCTGCCGGTGTCGCCGCTGGCGGGCGCGGTGGCGGCGGGCGCCGCGGCGCTGGTCGGCGGGCTCGTCGCGCGGCTGGTCCGCAACCGCTCGAACGAGGAGATGGACGTGGAGGTCGAGCTCGAAGACCGCGGCGGGCGCGGGGGCTTCACCTCGTCGCCGCAGCCGCTCACGGCGGAGCGCGAGTACGAGGTGGAGCTGGAGCGCCCCGGCGGCGCTCCGGCCGATCCGCCGCTGATGTAGACGGCAACAGCAGGCCTCACGCAGAGGGGCGGAGCCGCTGAGAACTGGTTTCTCAGCGGCTCCGCGTCTTCTGCGTCGGATCGATCCCTTTTCAGCTTCCGCGGATTCAGGGAACGTAGCGGTCGCCCACCGCGGGCCGTGTCCAGCAGGGACTCGCCGGCGGCGTCGAAGCGCGGCGCGCGGTGGACCTGCACGTCGCCGTCGCCGTCATCCACGCCGTCCATCCCCAGCCGTCCGAACCGGTCGTCGCCGTCGGTCCCGCCGCGCACGCCGCCGACCCGGGCGCGGCCGCGGCGCAGCATCCCGCCGCCGCCCGTGGCGATCGCGAAGCCGAGGCCCGCCGCGGCCAGGGCGAGCGCGGTGCGGCCGGGGTGCAGCGAGGCCGCCGTGTACGCGCTGGTCTTCCTGATGCGCCCCGGCTGGTCGCCGCGGGTGCGGCCGGTGCGCGCGGGCGGCTCCCACAGCCCCTCGTCCTGCGGCAGGCGGCCGGGCTTGCTGCGCTTCTGCTGGCGGAACATGGTCTCGTTGATCCGGTCGGAGAGCCCCGGCGCGGCCATCCCCATCATCGCCATCACCCGTCCGCCGCCGCCGACGGTCACCGAGCGGCGCGGGTGCTCCGCGCAGTGCAGGATCGCGCGGGCCACCACCTCGGGCGCGTAGACGGGCTTCGGGTGCTGCGCCTCCGCGTCCATGTAGTTGGCGGCGTGCTCGGGGAAGGGGGTGTCGATCGCTCCCGGCTTCACCAGCGTCACCGAGACCGGCGCGTTCTGGTGCTCCAGCTCGATCCGGAGCGCGTCGGTGAAGCCCTTCACCGCGTGCTTGCTGGCGGCATAGTGCCCCTGCAGCGGCACCACCGTGTCCGAGAGGATGCTCCCCAGGTTGATCAGCGCGCCGCCGTTCCCCTTGAGGTACGGGAGCGCCGCGAGCGAGCCGTTCACCACGCCCCAGTAGTTCGTTTCGAACATCCGCTGCGCGTCCTCCACCGGCACGTCCTCGATCAGCCCGTAGATCGACACGCCGGCGTTGTTGATCCAGGTGTCGATGCGCCCGAAGGCGCGGATCGCCACCTCCGCCACCCGCAGCATGTCGTTGCCGTCGGCCACGTCGCCCGCGTACCACTCCACCTCGGCCCCGTGCGCGCGCAGCTCCGCGCCGACGCGGGCGAGCTCCTCGTTGTTGCGCGAGCAAAGCACCAGGCAGGCGCCGCGCTTCGCCGCCAGCCGCGCCGTCGCCAGCCCGATCCCGCTGTCCGCCCCCGTGATCACGATCGCCTGCTCGCGCACGGGCTTCAGCGCTACGCCCATCTTCCACCCTCCCTTGCGGTTGCGCCCTCAAAGACGTGGGCCGGAGCACGGCTGCAAGCGGTGGGCCGGGGATGGTCGCGCGAGGTTTTTCGGAAATCCTTGAACGCCGCCGGCCCATGCCCTACATTTGAGGGCATGAACCTCGACCAGCTCTCCCCGTTCCTCGGCTCGGAAGCGCGAGCCCGGCTCCTGGCGCATTTCGTCGTCCACCCGGAGTCGCGCGAGCACGTGAGGTCGCTGGAGCGGCACACCGGCCTCGGGAAGCGGTCGCTCCAGGCGGAGCTGGCGCGGCTCGAGGCGATGGGCCTCGTCCGCCGCGAGCGCGAGGGCCGGCTCGTGCTGTACCTGCGCAGTGGCTACACTCCCCAGTGGCGTGCGATCGAGGCGCTGGTCGGCGAGTACGGCATCCCCCTGCTCCTGCGTGACGCGCTGGCCGATGTTCAGGGAATCGAGGCCGCCTTCATCTTCGGCTCCCTCGCCCGCGGCGACGCCCGCCCCGACAGCGACGTCGACGTGCTGATCTACGGCGAGACGATCGAGAGCAAGTCGCTGTCGGCGGCCTCGCGGAACATCGCCTTGTCCTTGGATCGCTGCGTAGACGTCAAGCTGTACGACGACGTCTCGGACTTCCTCACCGATTCGCGGCCCGGAGCCGGCTTTCTGCCGCATGCGCTCGCCGGCCCTAAGATCTGGCTCATCGGCTCCGAGTCCGCTCTGCCACGCACTCTCAAGGCCGCTGCATGACGGATCGAATCCAGTCGCTCATCGACGCGGGCCGGCTGGCGCCCGACGATGCAGAAGATGATGAGATCGCGGGGCTCTGGGCCAGTGCGCTGGAGGCGATGAGCGACGCGGGCGTAGCGGGTACCAGCGCCAGCGGTCGCCTGATTCGCGCGTATGATGCCGGGCGGCTGGCGGCGTTCGCACTCGTGCGGTCGAGAAACCTCCGCGTGCGCGCTTCAAATCACCACGAGATGATCATCGCCGTAGCCGGCATGGTGGGCGGGGCGACGCTGACGGAGGCGCTGGACGAGTTGGATCGTTTCCGCAAGCTCCGTAATCACCTGGAGTATGGGTGGGAGCGCCGCGCCACGAATGCGGACGCAGCGCGGGCGCTCGCGGCTATTCGTCATATCCTGGAAGAGGGGGCTCGGACGCTCGTCGGACAACGGCCCACGCTTGCAGGCCGGGTCGAACCTCCATCCTGACGGCAGCACCGAATCGACCTACGAACTCGGTGAGATTCGGATTCCGGAACGCCTCATAGCGAATTCGGGGAGGGAGTTGGTGCATCTCCCCGAGCTTACGTGCTGACGCGGTTAGGTGGATTTGGTATCACATCACGCAGAGCCGCGGAGCCGCGGGGAAAGAAGGTCTCTCCTCTGCGGCTCCGCGGCTCTGCGTGAGACAAATCCGTAGAAGTCAGCGCGTCACGGTATCCGCCCGGCGCTCCACCGGCGCGTTCTCGGGCCAGAGCCGGTGGCGGCCCTTGAGCATCGGCGCGAGCGCGGCCAGCATCCCCGACACCGTCTGGAAGCGCTTCGCCGGGTCGAGCTCCAGCGCGCGGAGGATCAGCCGCTCCAGCTCCACCGGCACCTGCGCGTTGCGCTGGCGCGGCGGCACCACCGGCTGCGTGAGCTGCGGGTAGCGCGAGCTCAGCTCGCGCGTGGTGAGGTTCCGCGTGGAGCCGCCGGTGGTGCGTGGCATCACCGCCGTCTCCACCGCGGCGTACTCCTCCTCGTCGTCGTCTTCGTCGTACCAGTCCTCGTCTTCGTCCTCCTCGAACTCCTCGGTGGGCCACTTTCCCGTGAGCAGCTCGTACAGCAGCGCGCCCAGGCCGTACACATCGGTGGCCGGGGTCAGCGGCTCGCGCAGCGCCTGCTCGGGGGCCATGTACGGTGCCGTCCCCAGCCGGTCCGCCGGGCGGCGCGCCTCCTTCTCCAGCGGCCACACCACGTCGAAATCCAGCAGCACGGGGATCCCCTCGCGCAGGTGCACGTTGCCGGGCTTCAGGTCGCGGTAGAGCCAGCCGCAGCGGTGCAGGTAGTGCACGGCCGCGCCCACGTGCATCACCGCGCGCACCGCGTCGGGCACGTGCAGCCGCCGCTTGGGGAGCGACTCCAGCACGTCGAAGAGCGAAGGGCCGGCCAGGTACTCCATCAGCAGGTAGTGGCGCCCGTCCGCGTCGCCGGTGCCGAAGAGCTGCACGATGTTGGGGTGGCGCACGCGGGCCAGCACCCGCTCCTCCTTGCGCAGCCAGGCGGGGAGCCGGCCGCGCTTCATGTGCTCGGCGGCGACGACCTTGGCGGTGAGCGCGCACCAGTGGCGGTTGCTCCACACCTGGTAGAGCTCCGTGAGCCGCCCCCGCGCCAGGTGCCCGATCACCGTGAGCTCGCCCAGGCGGTCGCCCACGGCGAGCGAGAAGTCGGCGCGCGGGGCGGCCGGCGCGTGCTCCCAGCGGCGCGCGGCCACTAGCCCCTGGTACCGCGGTTTCGCGACTGCTGCCGCCATTCGGATGCCCCGCAACGGGTTGGGCGCTCCGTCGGCGGAACGCGTGGAATCTCCCTCTCCGTCTACGCAACGGCCGTACCCCGCACGGAACCCTGGCCCCCCGGCCGGGTAGCCGAGTATGCTGGAAACCGGTCCCCCGCAGCTCCGCGCCACGTCCCGGGATGTGACGCCCGCACCACCGCCCGCGTCCTCCTCCGGGATCCGCAGCACCACGCGCGGAGACGAAGGGACCCCACCAACAGAGGCACGAAGATGAAACGCGTCCAAGCGGCCGGAGGCCTGCTGGTGCTCGCCGCGCTCGTCGGCGCGGCGCCGTACCCGGGCCAGGAGTGGAGCCCGCCGTCGCGGCAGATGCCGCAGATGCCCGCCTCGGGCGACCTGGGCGGGGGATGGAGGGGATCGCTGGGAAGCTGGTTCAACGGGCTGGGCGTGTCCGTCGCCAGCCTGCGCGCCGAGGGCGACGGGGGCGCCCGCCCGCGCTTCGTGCGCTTCACCGCCGAGATGCGGCCGGTGGAGCAGTGGAGCGACCGCAACGGCGACGGCCGGGCCGACCTGGTGGAGGTCTACCGCAACGGCGCGCTCGCTTTCCGCCTGGTGGACGCCGACTACGACGGCACCGCCAACTCGTTCCGCGCGTACGACACCTCGGGCGCCGTGGCCCGCGAAGAGCGCTACTGACGCCGCACCACGCGTCCGCCGCGGAGGAAGACGCGCCGCTCGCCGGCGACGCAGACCTGCTGGCGTCGTACCGTGCGACGACGTGGACCGTGGAGACGCAGGACGGGCCGCTGACGGTCCGCCCGGGCGACCCTGCCCCCGCGCCGCTCCGCCCCTCGGGGATCGTCACCGCCTTCAACCCGGCGTCGCGCCCTCTCCCTCCCGACGCCAACCTCCGCGCCGACGCTGCCCTGCGCGCCCGCATCGCCGCGCTGGGCCTCTCCATGCACCGCACCCTCGCCCGCGGCACCGGCGCCGACGCGGCCGCGTGGGACGAGCCCGGCTGGTGTGTCGCCGGCGATCTCCGTGACATCGTCGTCAGCCTCGGCGCCGACTTCGGTCAGAACGCGATCGTGTGGATCGTCCCCGAAGGCGAGGTGACGATCGTCTGCACGCGGGACGGGTTCTGCGGCGCGAGGGTCGGCGAGGTGCTGGAGGCTGGCGAGGGGTGAAGCTGGCCCGATCCGAAGCTCGCCCGGGCGGGTTGAAACCGCGGCAACAAGTCCGCCTTCGCGGACTACACGCCGTGGTGCTGCCGGAACGATGGTGCACGCGACGGGGTTTCGGGTCACCGCGGTGAACTGCCGCCGGCGAAGCGAGCCCCCGTCCCTCTCTCAGGCTGTTTTGGGAGAGGGGACCCGGCGCGAGGCGCCAGGGTGAGGGCTAACCTCAGCCGCGGCCGGACACATCGCGTGCACTGCGACTTCGGATGCTCCGAGGGTTGCAGTCCGCGCAGGCGGACTTCGCGTGGTTGTTGCTGCGGATTTATCCGCCCGACTCCCGGCTGCCGGAACTCTACTCGCACTCGAATCTCTTCCAATCGTACCCGATGCTGGTCAAGAACCGGATGCACGCGGACCCCGTGTCCGTATCCCCCGACGACACCCTGGCCCAGGCGCTCCGGCTCACGCGCGAGCACCGCATCCGCCATCTCCCCGTGGTGCGCGGCGGCGAGCTGGTCGGCATCCTCTCCGACCGCGACCTCCGCAGCGCGATGCCCTCCCCGCTGGAGGTGGAGGACGCGGAGCGTGCCGCCCGCGTGGCCGGCACCGCCGTCGGCGAGGTGATGACGGCGGAGGTGATCACCACCGGCCCCTTCGACACGGTGGAAGACGCCGCCAGGCTCCTCTGCCGGCACCGCATCGGCGCGCTGCCGGTGGTCGACGCGCACGGGCGGCTGCTGGGGATCATCTCCGAGACCGACGTGCTCACCGCCTTCGCCGAGGTGCTCGCCGCCGGGGGGGCGTCGTCGCGGCTGGAGATCTCCATCTCCGACCGTCCGGGCGAGCTGGCCTCCCTGCTGCACGTGCTCGGTCAGGAGCTGAAGCTGAACGTCACCAGCCTGATGGTGCTCCCGCGCGGCGAGGGCGGGCGCAAGACGGCCATCATCCACGTGGACACCATCGATCCGCGCGAGGCGATCGCGGCGCTGGAGCGCGCCGGGGCCGTCGTCGGCTGGCCGTCGCTGGAGGCCGACCTGCGCCGGGGGATGCCGGCGTGAGCGGCCACCGCACGGCGCTGATCTGGGACCCGTCGGTCACCGGCTACTTCTTCCGCCCCGACCATCCCTTCAACCCCAAGCGCCTGGAGCTCGCCGTGAGCCTGATCGAGGCGATGGGGCTGGTCGGCGGCGAGCGCTTCCCCGTCGTCGCGCCGCGGCACGCGACGGACGCGGAGCTGCTGCGCGTCCACTCGGCCGAGTACGTCGACGCGGTGAAGCGCTTCAGCGTGGAGGGCGCGGACGCGTCCGACGCGTGGCAGTGGGGGCTGGGGACGGACGACACCCCGGTGTTCCCGGGGATGCACGAGGTGACCTCGCTGGTGGTCG
>DASYJZ010000438.1:0-2939 GCA_035995965.1 Longimicrobium sp.
TGCGGACCCATGCCCGTTCTCCGACGAGCGGTTTCCGCGCGAGGGACGGCTCGCGTGCCAGGAGGGCCGGGCCACCCTTCGTCGAGGCTCCGTGACCTGGCCTGAACAGGCGCACGTCGTATTCACCCTCGTGCATGCTCCAGCCACTCTTCACCAGCGCCCTGCGCATCTGACGCGAGGTGCCGGTGAGAGGGAATGCGGGGGGCAACTCCGCCGCGTGCCGACGCAGCCACGATTTCATGGGATGAAGCTCGACTCCACCGTCGGACGTCGGAAGGGCGACGAAGTGTTTCATGGAAGGCGGGGACGAAGGTTGAAACGAGTATGCCCACTGTGATCATGGGACCCGTGCCGGCGGGTCTCAGCGCGGCGCCACGCCCATCCGCTTCTCCAGCTCCTCCACGCGGGTGCGGCTGACGCGGAGCCTGACGCCGCTCTTCAGCCGCACCGCGTAGTCGCCGCCGCCGCCGCGCAGCAGCGCGTCGATGCGGTCCAGCCGCACGATCACGGAGCGGTGGATGCGCAGGAACCGCGCGGGGTCCAGCCGCTCTTCCAGCGCCTGCATCCGCTCGCGGATCACGAAGCCGCGCTCGGCCGTGTGCAGCTCGGCGTAGGGGCCGCTCGCCGTCACGTACTCGATCTCCTCCACCGGCACCACCCGCACCTGCCCCCGCATCTCCACCGCGATCCGCTCCAGCCAGCCCGCGGAAGGCGTGGAAGCCGGGGTCGCGGAGGCTTCCGCCGCACCCGCGTCAACCGAGGCGGATGCGCGGCCGCCCAGGAGCGCGGCCAGCCGCTCGGTGAGCCGCCCCACCTCGGCCAGCTCCACCATCTTCCGCGCGCGCTCGAAGGCCTGCTCGAAGCGCTCGTCGTCGTACGGCTTCAGCAGGTAGTCCACGGCCGCCAGCTCGAACGCCTGCAGGGCGAAGCGGTCGTAGGCGGTGACGAAGATGGTGACCGGCATTCGCTCGGGGCCGACCTCGCGCACCACCTCCACCCCCGTCTTCCCCGGCATCTGCACGTCCAGGAAGACCAGGTCCGGGCGCAGGCGGCGGATCGCCTCCACCGCCTCGTCGCCGTCCGCCGCCGTGCCCACCACCTCGGCTCCCGGAAGCGGCCGGAGCAGGTCCTCCAGCCGCTGGCGGGCGAGGGGCTCGTCGTCGGCGATCAGCACGCGGACCGTCGTCTCCCCGCTCATCCCGCCGCCCCAGCCGTCGCCGGAGGGGCCGCGCCGCTCGCGGGCGCCGCGGGGCGCCAGGGGAGGCTCACCTCGGCTTCCACCCCGCCGCCCTCCGCCGGGCGCAGCACCAGCCCGCCCTCGCCGCCGTAGAGCTGGGCCAGTCGCTCGCGGGTGTTGCGGAGCCCCACCCCCTCACGCGCCGGCGCGCCGCCGTCCATCCCCGGCCCGTTGTCGCGGACGCGGAGCACCACGCGGTCGCCCTCGCGACGCGCCTCGATCTCGATCCTCCCCACGCCGCGCTGCTTCCCCAGCCCGTGCTTCACCGCGTTCTCCACCAGCGGCTGGAGGACCAGGCTGGGCACGAGCGCGTCCATCACCCCCTCGTCCACGCGCGTCTCCACCTCCAGGCTCCCCTGGAAGCGGATGCGCATGATCTCCAGGTAGCGGTCGGCGAACTCCAGCTCCTGGCGCAGGGTGACCACCGGCTCGCCCGCGCCCTCCAGCGAGTGCCGCAGCAGCTCGCTCAGGCGGGCGATCATCCGGCGCACCCCGCGCGGGTCGCGCTCCACCAGCGCGGAGACGGCGTTCAGCGTGTTGAACAGGAAGTGGGGGTCGATCTGGCTGCGCAGGGCGGAGAGCCGCGCCTCGGCGAGCTGCGCGTGGAGTTGGGCCGTCTCGGCCTGCAGGCGGACGGCCTCTTCGCGCCGCGCGCGGTAGCGGAGCGAGTACTCGCGCGCGATCCCCGCGGCCACGATGCCGCAGTAGACGATCATCTCGCGCAGGAACCAGAGGTGGGTGATGGCGCCCACCGGGTCGGCGAGCACCGAGTGCCGGCTGGGGAGCCCCACCGCCGCGGCGCGCACCAGGTCGAGCACCGCGTCCACGAACACCGACACCCCGATGCCGCCCGCCGCCAGCAGCGCGGCCTGCGCCGCCCGCCGCTCCCCGTACGCGGCCACGCGCCGGGCCAGCCAGAAGACGAAGGGCGTCACCGCCGCCCACACCAGCGCCTCCGCCAGCGCGAGCGCCACGGGCACCGACGCCGACACCGGCTGCAGCCCGGGGGGCGGGCGGCGCGGGTCGAGGAGCCGGTTGGCGGCCGTGAGCACGGCCATGAACAGCCAGAACCCGAGGATCGCCATCAGCTCTCCCCGGCTCAGCCGCACCCCCGTCCCCGCCTCGCCCGCCCCGTTTCGATTCGCCGCCATTCATCCACCCGCTGTCGTCGTTGATCTCCGCACGCGCGCAAGCTGCGAGTCGCGGGGCAGGATCGCGAGCCTTCGCGGCACGAACCGCACCTGCAGACTTTCGAGCCGCACCTGTGGAGCATTGTGGCTCCAGCCCCGGATTGGCTCTCACAGGGGTCACAGGGGCCACAGGGGAACTGCGGCAGTTCCCCGTGACCCCTGTGACCCCTGTGAGAGCATTGCTGTTTCAAGGGTTCGTGTCGCCACGGGTGCAGTTCGGAACGCCCCCGTGCAGGTGGTGCGGGCGGGGGTCACCTGGGGAAACGCGAGACGGTATCCTCGTCGTGCGATCCGCGCGCCGCGACGGTGCGGCGTCCGGACGGCTCCGGGAGAGACCCTTCGAGGAAACCATGAAAACGATCCGCATCGCCGCCGTCGCCCTGCTGGTGCTCGCCACCGCCGCCTTTTTCCTGGTCCGCGGCAAGGGCGCCGACGCGGCCGCCGCCTTCCGCCTGGGCGAGGTCACGCGCGGCGACCTGAGCTCCACCGTCTCGGCCACCGGCAAGCTCGGC
>DASYJZ010000439.1:0-2416 GCA_035995965.1 Longimicrobium sp.
CGCAGCTACAAGAAACTGCTGCAGGCCTGCTACGTCCCCGTGCACTTCGCGGAGCCCACGGACGCCGCCGCCGCGCGGGCGTGGGTCGGCGCGCTGGCCGGCCGCGTGACGCCGGCGTCGACGTCCGGCGCCGAGGCCGCCCGCGACGGGCGCGCGCTGAACGTGGGGTTCACCTATGCCGGGGTGAAGGCGCTCGGGCTCGACGAGACCACGCTGGGCACCTTCGGCCGCGAGTTCATCGAGGGGATGAACGGCGACCACCGCCAGCGCGCGCTCGGCGACACCGGCCCGCTCGCGCCGGAGACGTGGGCGTGGGGCGGCCCGAAGACGCCGACCGTGCACGGCATGCTCTTCCTCTTCGCCGGCACCCCCGAGCGCCTTGCCGCGCTGCTCACCGAGGAGACGAAGCACGCGGCCGCCGCCGGCATCGCCCTGGGCGCGCCGCTGGACAGCGTGATGCTGGCGGGCGACAAGGAGCACTTCGGCTTCCACGACGGGATCGCGCAGCCGCGCATCGAGGGGTTCCGCGGCGATGCCGACGCGCCCAGCAACGAGCCGGAGATCCCGGCCGGCGAGGTCCTCCTCGGCTACCACAACGCCTACGGCCAGTACCCCGCCACCGCCAGCGTCCCCGTCAGCGAGGCGGCGCGCAAGCTCTTCCCCGTCGCCCCGCCCGACCCGTACGACACCACCCTGGGCGAGCGGCTGGACCTGGGGAAGAACGGGAGCTACGTGGCCTTCCGGCAGTACGCGCAGGATGTGAAGGCGTTCTGGAGCTTCGTGGACCAGGCCGCCGCGCACGACGCCGCGCGCCGCAAGTGGCTGGCCTCGCGGATGGTGGGGCGCTGGCCCAACGGCACCCCGCTAGAGCACGCGCCCCACAGCGAGCCCGCCGAGTTCAAGGCGGACACGGCGAACGAGTTCCTGTACGCGAAAGACGACCTGTACGGCGAGCGCTGCCCGCTGGGCTCGCACATCCGCCGCACCAACCCGCGCGACGGGATGGGCCCCACCCCCGCCGAGTCGCTGATGGTGGCCGACCGCCACCGCCTGCTGCGCCGCGGCCGCGCGTACGGCCCGCCGCTGGCCGCCTCGTTCGACCCCGCCGACATCCTGGCCAGCGACGGCGGGGGCGAGCGCGGGCTGCACTTCATCTGCTTCAACACCGACCTGGGGCGGCAGTTCGAGTTCGTGCAGAGCACCTGGGTGAACAGCATGAAGTTCGACGGGCTGTACACGGACCCCGACCCGGTGATCGCGCCGCACCGCGACCCGGCGCACCCGGCCACGCACCCCGAGGAGATCTCGAGCTTCACGGTGCAGCAATGCCCCGTGCGCCACCGGGTGAACAACATCCCGCGCTTCGTGACCATCCGCGGCGGGGCGTACCTGTTCATGCCCGGGATCAAGGCCCTCGGGTACTTCGCGGACCCGAAGTAAGAAAAAGGCCGTTTCACGCAGAGGCGCGGAGGAACCGAGAGAACTTCAACTGCGTTCTCTCCGTTCCTCCGCGTCTCTGTGTGAAACGGCAGTAGGTGAGCCCGGGTCGGGTTGCAAAACCCGGCCTGCGCGGCTATAATCGAAGGCTTTGCTGCTTCCGCCTCACCGCACTCCGCGGCCGGGCGGCGTTTTCGTCCTATCCGGGGCACCAGGACTTGTTCGACCAGCTCAGCGACAAACTGGAGGGCGTGCTCTCCGGGCTGCGCCAGCGCGGCGTGCTCACCGAGCCGATGATCCGCGAGGGGCTGCGCGAGATCCGGCGGGTGCTGCTCGAGGCCGACGTCAACTTCCAGGTCGCGCGCGAGTTCATGAAGCGCGTGGAGGAGAAGGCGCTGGGCGAGCGGGTGCTCAAGTCCGTCTCTCCCGGGCAGCAGCTGGTGAAGGTGGTGCACGAGGAGCTCACGGCCATGCTCGGCGAGAAGCGCTCGCCGCTGGCCCTGGCTCCCATCCCGCCCACCGTGATCATGATGGTGGGGCTGCAGGGCTCCGGGAAGACCACCACCGCCGGCAAGCTCGCGCGCAAGATGAAGCGCGAGATGCGCCAGACGCGGATGGTGGCGTGCGACGTCTACCGCCCCGCCGCCGTGGAGCAGCTCCAGACGCTGGGCGAGCAGGTGGGCGTCCCCGTCTACGCCGAGCCGGGTGTGACGGACGTGGTCGGGATCGCGAAGCGCGCGCTGGAGCTGGCCAAGAGCGAGCGCGACCGCGTGGTGATCGTGGACACGGCGGGGCGGCTGCAGATCGACGAGGAGCTGATGGACGAGCTGCGGCGCGTGAAGGAGGCGCTGGGGCCGCATGAGATCCTCTTCGTGGCCGACGGGATGATCGGGCAGGAGTCCGTCAACGTCGCCAAGGGCTTCGACGACGCGCTCGACATCACCGGCGTGGTGCTCACCAAGATGGACGGCGACGCCCG
>DASYJZ010000440.1:0-8142 GCA_035995965.1 Longimicrobium sp.
CTGCCCAGCGAGAAGGCCGCCCGCCTCGCGCTGCGCACGCAGCAGGTGCTGGCGTACGAGACGGGGGTGCCCAACACCATCGACCCGCTGGCCGGCTCGTACTACCTGGAGGCGCTCACCGACCGGATGGAGGAGGAGGCCGAGCGCATCTTCGCCGAGGTCGACCGGATGGGCGGCGTGGTGCCGGGGATCGAGATGGGCTACTTCCAGCGCGAGATCGCGCGCAGCGCCAGCCGGCAGCAGCGCGAGATCGAGCAGCGCGAGCGCACGATCGTGGGGGTGAACGAGTTCACGGTGGAGGGCGAGGAGCTCACCATCCCCCTGCTGAAGGTCACGCAGGAGAGCGAGACGCGGCAGCGCGAGCGGATGGCCGCCATGCGCGCCCGCCGCGACCAGCCGCGGGTGGACGCCGCGCTCGCCGCCCTGAAGGAGGCCTGCCGCGCCGGCGAGAACGTGGTGGAGCCGCTGCTCGAGGCCGTGCGCGCCTACGCCACCCTCTACGAGATCCGTGCGGCGATGGAAGAGGTCTTCGGCGCCTATCAGGAGCCGGTGTTCTTCTGATCTCCGCTCGATCTCCCAATCGCAACCCGGCCGGGCACTCCAATGCCCGGCCGGTTGCATTTACGGGTAGCATGAGACAGCCAACAGAGTGTATCTTTCCGGCACTCACCGCCCCCGCGGATGTCATCCTGAGGCCGACCGTGCCGACCCGCAGCTTGCGCTACGGTCCGCAGGCCGAAGGATCTATCACCAGCGTCCGGAGCCGAGCCTCCGAAGCGCTATGGGGTCGCTGAGTCGAGGAACGATGAACCTGCTCACCGCTTCGCATCCAGAGCCCCCGCTGATCACCGCAGAGGAGCTTCTGCGAATGCCGCGCGGCCGCTGCCGTGAGTACCTCCTCCGTGGCCGGCTCGTTCAGCAGCCGTACCGGTTCATGCGCGCGGGCGGGGCCGCGACCCACCTCATGATGCACCTGTCCAACCACGTGGCCTACCACGAGCTCGGCCACGTCTTCGCCCCGTGCGGATTCCAGCTCGCGTGGAACCCCGACACGGTGCTTGCGCCTGCCGTCGCGTTCGTCCGAGGCAACCCGTCCGACGAGCTGTCCGAAGGCTACCACCAAGGCCCGCCCAATCTCGCCGTCGAGCTGGTTTGCCCGAGCGAACGGCCGAACCACTTGGACGTGAAGCTGGCCGAGTGGCTCGCAGTCGCGTGCCCGATGGCGGTGGTGGTGAATCCGGCCAAGCGCACGGCAATGGTGTACCGCTCCCGAAGTGACATCGTCGAGCTGACGGAAGACGACGTCCTCGACGCCACAGACGTGGTGCCTGGCTTACGCTGCCGCTGCGCGAGCTGTTCGGATAGGCCGCGTCGGCGGCGACGAGCGAGGCCGGGCGTGTTCAGGGCGCTCGGCCTCGCGTGCGTTCGTGCGGGATCCGGCCTCAGTGGTGCGTGTTGTCCCAGTCGATTCCGCGCTGGACCTCCGCCTCTGCCTGGTTTACGAGCCGATGGCGCGGACGCGGTGGCCGCCCTTGTCGCCGCTGGCCTCGTTCAGATGGTGCTCGGCCGAGCGCAGCGCGTCCAGCGCCAGGCGCATGTGCGGCTGCTGCTCGTTGTGTGGCTGCCTGCGTTGCGCGGTGCCGCGCGACGCGGCCAGGCCGAGCACGGCACCGAGCGCGAGGACCACGAGGAGGAGCGGGATGCGGCGGATGAGGCGGAGGGATGGCATGGAGCGGTCTCCGGGTGGCGGGGAAGCGGGCGCGGAAGCATGCGTGTGGGTGGCGGGCCCGCGGATGAAAGATGCACGGCACCGCCTCATCGGGACAGCAAACGTGTGACGTAGTGCGGGCCGCCGTCGCCGGGCGGCCGAAGCGAGCGCGACCGAGGTCCGATCGCATTCGCGGGGCGCGCAGCCGACGGGTTCCGCGCGCGGCGACTCCCCCGACGTGCGCGGCGGCGGCTCGATGCCTACCTTCTTCTCCTCCCGTCGTGATCTCCCGAGCGACCGTGCTGCAATGCCGGCTTCCGATCTCCCCCTGATCTCCCGCGCGCGCGCTCACCCTGATCGCGTCGCGATCGCCGACGCAGCCGGCGAGCGCAGGTACGCGGAGCTGCTCGACGCCTCCGCGCGCGTGGCATCCGCGCTGCTGGAGGGCGGGGCGGGCCTGGGCGAGGCGCGCGTCTGCTTCCTGGTGCCGCCGTTGTTCGAGTACGCGGCGGTGCAATGGGGCGTCTGGCGCGCGGGGGGGATCGCGGTGCCGCTCGCCGTCAGCCATCCGCCGGCGGAGCTGGAGTACGCCATCGGAGACGCGGACGCGGAGATCGTCGTCGCGCACCCCGACTTCGCGGAGGTGCTGCGGCCGCTGGCCCGGGCGCACGGCGCGCGGTTCGTCGTCACCCCCGACGCCCTGCGCTTCCCGCCGGCCGCCCTGCCGGCGGTGGACGAGGCGCGGCGGGCGATGATGCTCTACACCAGCGGCACCACCGGCCGCCCGAAGGGCGTCGTGTGGACGCACGCCAACCTCCGCGCGCAGCTCGAGACGCTGAGCGAGGCGTGGGGGTGGCGCGCGGACGATCGCACGCTGCTGGTGCTGCCGCTGCACCACGTGCACGGCATCGTCAACGTGCTCTCCTGCGCGCTCTGGAACGGCGCAGCCTGCGAGGTGCAGGCGAAGTTCGACGCCTACGACGTGTGGGACCGGATCGGCTCCGGCGCGCTGACGGTGTTCATGGCCGTTCCCACCGTCTACAACCGGCTGATCGCCGCGTGGGAGGGAGCCGGGCCCGCACGCCGGGAGCACCTTTCGGCCGCCTGCAGTCGGTTGCGGCTGATGGTGAGCGGCTCGGCGGCGCTGCCGGTGCGCACGCTGGAGCGGTGGCGCGAGATCTCCGGACACACCCTGCTGGAGCGCTACGGGATGACGGAGATCGGGATGGCGCTGAGCAACCCGCTGCACGGCGAGCGGCGGCCGGGGTTCGTGGGCGCGCCGCTCCCCGGCGTGGAGGCGCGGCTGGTGGAGGAGGACGGGAGCGCGGTGGAGCCCGGCGCGCCGGGGGAGATCGAGGTGCGCGGCCCCGGCGTGTTCCTGGAGTACTGGCGCCGCCCCGAGGCCACCGCCGAGGCGTTCCGCGAGGGGCGCTGGTTCCGCACCGGCGACGTGGCCGTGGAGGAGGACGGCTCCTGGCGCATCCTGGGCCGGCGCAGCGTCGACATCATCAAGACGGGCGGCTTCAAGGTCTCGGCGCTGGAGATCGAGGAGGTGCTGCGCACCCACCCCGCGGTCGCGGAGTGCGCCGTGGTTGGCGTGGACGACGCGGAGTGGGGGGAGCGCGTCTGCGCGGCCGTGGAGCTGCGCGCCGCGCTGACGCTGGACGAGCTGCAGCCCTGGGCCCGCGAGCGGCTGGCGCCGTACAAGCTCCCCCGTGCGCTGCTCGCGGTCGACGCGCTGCCGCGCAACGCCATGGGCAAGGTGCTGAAGCCGGAGGTGGCGAAGCTCTTCGCCACATAGCGTGTTCGAGAAAGCCCAGCGGGCGTCATCCTGAGACTGAGGCCGTCAGCGCGCTCAGATCCCTCCGCCCTGCGGACTGAGTGCCGCGGTGGATTCATCGTGCTCGGGCACTCGGGATGACACCCGGGCGTGTCCATGACCCGACTACGGCCTGTGTCCCGCGGGTGTAGCAGTGGACACGATCACCGCCGGAACGGTACCGCAGGGTTGATTCGGCACCCGCGGGCTGTTATCCTCGTGGCTGACGCAACGTACGCAGCTCTCCTCGCTGGCCCCATCAACGGCGCTCCAGCGCGCCGGACGCCGGCTCCGCGTGGTTTCCATTCCTCTCCCGTACCGAGGACATCGTGCAATCCTCCCGACCGAAGGTGACCCGTGGGCGCCGCCCGTGGGTGACCCCAGTGGTGGCCGACCTTCCCCGGCTCACGGACCTCACGCTGACCACCGGCGCTCCGATCCCCGGCGGCGGCGACACCGGCGCCGGCAGCACCGTCACGCCGTGAAGCCGCGTTCCGCCAACCCGTCCCGCCGCACCCGATGATCCTGGGAATCGCCGTCACCGAACACTGCAACCTGCGTTGTCCCCACTGCATCCGGGACGACGTGACCACGGTGCGCAACCTGGATCCGGCGCTCATCTTCCGCACGGTCGACGAGGCCCGGCTGCTCTTCCCCGAAGTGGGGGTGAGCATGACCGGCGGCGAGCCGACCATCCACCCGCGGTGGGACGAGATCGTGGCCGGGCTGCACGAGCGCGGGGTGGGGTACCGCTTCGTCACCAACGGCTGGCACATGCGCCGCCTGATGCCCGGCCTCGACCGGCATCCGCCCCTGTACGTGCGCGTGTCGCTCTCCGGGGCCGACGAGGCGGTGCACGACGCGGAGCGGGGGCGCGGCTCGTTCAAGCGCGTGCTGCTGGCGGTGGCGCTGCTCACCAGCCGCCGCATCCCCACCTCGCTGGGGTTCGTGGTGGACCGGCGCGACCGCCACCAGCTGCGGCAGGCGGCCGACCTGGCCGAGGCGCTGGGGTGCATGAGCCTGAACTTCGCGCTGGCGCAGCCGGTGCCGGGGAGCGCGGGGCGCGACAGCGACCTGGCCCCGCACGAGTGGTACGCCGCGCGCGACGAGATCCACGCACTGGGGCGCGAGGACCGCCGCACCGGGATCTACCTCGACTACGGCGCGCCCTTCGACGGCGCCGAGAAGGCGTGCGACACCTTCGAGCACAAGCGCCTGTACGTGGACGCGCGCGGCCGGCTCTCGCTCTGCTGCCAGCTCTCCGAATACGGCGACAACGAGGCCGACGTGGTGGCCGACCTCAACCACACCAGCTTCCTGGAGGCGTGGCCGCGCTACACCGCGCGCCTGGAGGAGCTGCGCCGCGCCAGCGCGGTGCTCGCGGCGCGCCGCGGCGAGCACGACCGCTTCCCCTGCATCCGCTGCGCGAAGGCGTTGGGGAAGATGGAGTGGGTGCGCGAGTTCCCCGACAGCCCGTGGTATGGCGCGGCCGAAGACGCCGTGCTCGCCAAGCCGGTGCCGCTGGTCGCGATCCGCTACCTGAAGCGCGAGCTGCAGCCGGCCTGATCCGGCTGCGGACGAAACCAGCCCGGGGGCGGCGTCGAACCAGACGCCGCCCCGGGGCTTTTTCGTGCCCTCGATCAACCGAACAGCGCCTCACGCAGAGCCGCGGAGCCGCGGAGGCGATACCGATTTCTCCATCCGACCGTGCATTCGTTGATCGCCGAAACAGAAATGGCTCTCACAGAGGTCACAGGGGACACGGGGGGACTGCACCGTGAACTTGCCCCACTTTCGTGGAGCGGCGGAGAGGCACGCCGCGTCTCTCCGCTGCCTCGCGTGAGGCCGATCTTTTCCTGGCTGCCTCAGCGGATCACGAACTCGTAGCGATGGCCCTGCGCGTCTCGCAGCGTGAGCTGCACGCCGGCGCGCGCGACGCGGTAGACGACCGGCGCGCCCCGGGCGTCGGCCGGCGTGACCGTCAGCGTATCGCCGGTCACCTCGTAGGCGCCGCGGATGCTCCGCTCCTCGGGCGGGAACTGCGGCGAGCTGCGCGCGGTGAGGGTCAGCGCGAAGGCGCCCGCACGGCCCAGCACCAGCGACCCGCGCTCCACCCGCACGTTCGGCTCGGTCGGCGAGTAGGTGGGGAGGGCGCGGTTGTCGATCCGCGTCAGCACGTAGCTGCCGACGATGGACGGCGGCTCTTCCGGCTTGCCGCCCGTGGCGCACGCGGAGGCGAGCAGAAGCAGGACGGCGGCGAGCGAACGCATCGGCGGAGCTCCGGCTGCAGGGTTGGAACGTCGGCCATGCACTGCGGCCGCCGTTGGAGTCCGCGGAGGCGGACTGCGTGCCGTTGTAGCGGCGAGTTTACTCGCATCGTCTCGACAACCCGAGGCATCGACGGGCGGGATGCGGGGATCGCGCCACGCGCCGTCCCACCGCGCTCAGCCCGCCAGCGGAGGACGCCCGAGCGGCCGGACGCGCTGCATCACCGCCATCAGTGCGAGCACCCCCTCCTCCCCGAACGGCTTGCCGACCACCTGCAGCCCGCACGGCATCCCGTCCGCGTCGAGCCCGGCGGGGACGGAGCCGACCGGGAGCCCGGTGAGGCTCAGCACGTAGGTCGGCGCGATCCAGTCCACGTACGTCTCCATCTCCCGTCCCCCCACCGTCCGCGGATAGTTCTCGACCACGGGGAAGGGGGATACCGCCATCGTCGGCGTCAGCAGCAAGTCGTACGTGTGGAAGAGCGAAAGGAACCGCTCCCGCATCCGCTTCCGCGCCTCGTTCGCCGCGCCCAGCTCCTCCACGCTGGTCTTCAGCCCCGCGCGGAGATTGTTGGCGACGTTGGTGCCAAACTCGTCCAGCTTCGACAGGTGCGGATACAGCATGGAGACGAACCACAGGCCGCGCAGCGCCAGGAACGCCCTGCGCCCGTAGGACAGGTCGAGCGCGATCTCCTCCACCTGCGCTCCCGCCTCCTCCAGCGCGAACGCCGCCTCGCGGCAGACGCGCTCCACCGCCGCGTCGATGCCGATCCCCGCGATGTCGCGGCAGTAGGCGATCCGCAGCCCCGCCGCGTCGGCCGTGCGCGCCGCCGCCACGAAGTCGCGCCCCGCCACCGGCTGCGCCAGCGGCGCCTCGGGCGAGGGGCCGGCGACGGCCTGCAGCATCAGCGCCACGTCCTCGGCGGTGCGGCCCATCCCTCCGGTGACCTGCAGCGTGTCCCAGGCGTAGTCGCTGGGCACCGTCGGCACCAGCCCCACGCTCGGGCGCAGCCCGACCACGCCGCAGAAGGAGGCGGGGATGCGGAGCGATCCGCCCAGGTCGGTGCCCTCGGCCAGCGCGATCATCCCGGTCGCCAGCCCGGCCGCGCCGCCGCCGGTGGAGCCGCCCGCGCTGCGCTCCGGGTTCCACGGGTTGCGCGTGCGGCCGAACACCTCGTTGAAGGTGTTGCCGCCCGCCGCGAACTCGGGGGTGTTCGTCTTTCCCAGGATCACCGCGCCCGCCGCGCGCAGCCGCCGCACCACCAGCGCGTCGTCCTCCGGCACGTGCTCGGCGAAGAGCGGCGAGCCGAAGGTGGTGCGCAGCCCGCCCACCTGCGTCACGTCCTTGATCCCCACCGGCACGCCCGCCAGGATCCCGACGTCCTCGCCCGCGGCGATGCGGCGCTCCAGCTCGCGCGCCGCCTCGCGCGCCGTAGGATCGAGGGTGACCACGGCGTTGATGGCGGGGTTCAGCGCCTCCACCCGCGCCAGGGCGGCGTCCAGCACCTCCACGGGCGAGAGCTCCCGCGCGCGGACGCGGCGCACCAGCTCGGCGGCGGGGAGGAGGGCGATCGAGTCGTCGGGCATGCGGCGGCGGCCGGGGGATGGAGGCGCGGATATGGGGCGCGACAAAAGGCGCGGCCGGGACATGGTATCGTCCCGGCCGCGCCGCGTCACGGGGTGCCGCAGTGCGGCAGCGCACGACGGGCTCTACGAAGCGGAGATCGCGGCGCGTTCGTTCAGCCGCGGGTGGAGACGGCGCGGCGGACGCGTGGGGCGGAGGCACGGAGGCGGAGGAGCAGCGCGGCGGCCGCGAAACCCGCGAACGCGCCGACGAGGCCGCCCTGGATCTCGTTGGGCCCCATGCGGATGACCCAGCCCAGCGCGCCGCCCACGATGGTGCCGAGCAGAGTGCCCAGCACCGCCAGCCCCAGCGGCACCCGGCGGAGGAAGATCCACGCGGTCGCGGGGAGGAGCAGGCCCCCGAAGAATGCGCCCACCATCGCGGCGAAGCCGAACATCTCCGTCCCGCTCCCGCCCACACGCTCGCCCGACACCCACAGGCCGATGAGGAGCGCGCCCGCGGCGGCCAGCGCGCCGGCGACGGCGCCGGCCGCGAGCAGGCCTGCGGTGACGGCGAAGATGCGGAGGGTCCGGTTCATGGTCGGGGACGGTGGGCGCGGCCGCGGGAGGCGCCGCCGGTCAGGGATCGACAGGGGATGGCAGTACCCCGCGCCAGCGGGATGTTCCTGCGCGCGGCCGAATTCACCTGCTGAATCAGGCTCTCTCAACTGCGTCTCACGCAGAGCCGCAGAGCCGCGGAGGGCTGTCGTGCGGTTCAGCCGCCG
>DASYJZ010000441.1:0-4387 GCA_035995965.1 Longimicrobium sp.
ATCGGGATGGGCGACAACATCTACCTGGGCGACCGCGACGGGGTGCGCACCCCCATGCAGTGGACGCCGGACCGCAACGCCGGCTTCAGCCGCGCCGAGGCCGCGCGGCTCTATCTGCCGGCCATCACCGACTCCATCTACGGCTTCCCGGCCATCAACGTCGAGGCGCAGCAGAAGTCGCCCTTCTCGCTCCTCTCCTGGACGCGGCGGCTGATCGGCGTGCGCAAGCAGCACCACGCCTTCGGCCGCGGCTCCATCGCCTTCCTGGAGCCGGAGAACCCGCACGTCCTCGCCTACCTGCGCGAGCACGGCGACGACGCCATCCTCGTGGTCAACAACCTCTCCGGCGCGGCGCAGGCGGTGCGGCTGGACCTCGCCCGCTTCGCCGGCCGCATCCCCGTGGAGCTGCTGGGGGCGACGGAGTTCCTGCCGATCGACGAGACGCCGTACGCGCTGACGCTCTCGCCCTACGGCTTCTTCTGGTTCGCGCTGCGCCGGCCGCACGCCGACGCGGCCGAGGACTCGCCGGAGATCGCCCGCGAGTGGGCCGAGCAGGACGCGGCGGTGCTGGAGAGCCACGACTCCGTCGCGGCGATGGTGGCCGCGCTCCCGCACGAGTGGGTGCAGCGCCAGCGCTGGTTCCGCGGCAAGGCGCGCGAGATCGCCTCGGTGGAGCTGGACGGCCACGCCGTGCTGCACCCCGAGCGCGCGCCGCACGTGCTGCTGGCCCGGGTGCGCGTCCGCTACCGCGAGGGCGAGCCCGACGTCTACCTCCTCCCGCTCTCGCTGCGCGCCCTGGGCGCGCCCGACGCGCCCGAGCCGATCCTCTCGCACGCCTCCGAGACCGGTGACGTGCGGCTGTACGACGCGCTCGCCGACCGGCGCGTGGCCGGCGCGCTGCTGGACGTGGTGCTGTCGGAGAAGGAGGTCCCCGGCCTCTCCGGCCGCTTCGCCGGACACTGCACGGCCGAGGCGGGCGACCGCTCGGTACGCGGGCCCGCTCGCCCGATGGGGGCGGAGCAGAGCAACACCTCCGTGGTCTTCGGCGACGAGTACGTGCTGAAGGTCTTCCGCCGGCTGGAGCCGGGGATGAACCCCGACCTGGAGGTGAGCCGCTTCCTGGTGGAGCAGGCCGGCTTCCGCGCCATCCCCGCGCTGGCCGGGTGGATCGAGCACGAGGGGGCGGACGGCGCCACGTCCTCCGTCGCCGGGCTCTTCCGCTACGTGGCCAACAAGGGCGACGCGTGGAGCGTGGCGCTCAAGGCGATGGAGCGCTTCCTGAGCGCCGCCAGCCGCAGCGCGGCCGACCCGGAGACGCCCACCGGCCGCGACGCGCTCTACCGCATGGCGGGCGACTTCTTCCCCGCCGTCCGCCGTCTCGGCGAGACGACGGCCCGGCTGCACCTGGCGCTCGCCTCGCCCACCGACGACGCGGCGTTCGCCGCCGAGCCCGTGTCCGCCGAGGACGCGCGGCGCTGGGCCGACGGCTTCCGCGCGCAGGCGGACACGGTGCTCGGCGACCTGGCGCGGCGGCTGGAGTCGATGCCCGGCTTCTTCCCGCGCGAGCTGCAGGCGGACCTCGCGCGGGTGGCGCGCGCCGCCGGCGACCTGCGCCTGCGCGGCGACGACCTGGCGGTGCTCGCCGAGGCGGGGTCGGTGAAGGTGCGCATCCACGGCGACTACCACCTGGGCCAGGTGCTGCGCGGGGTGGACGCCGCTCCCGACGGCAACGAGTGGTACCCGATCGACTTCGAGGGCGAGCCCACGCGGTCCATCCAGGAGCGGCGGGCCAAGCAGTCCGTCCTCCGCGACGTGGCGGGGATGCTGCGCTCCTTCGACTACGCGGTGCGGCTGTCGATGAGCGGCTTCCGCGCGGACGACCTGGCGGTGCGGATGTCGGTGCAGCGCTGGGCCGACGCCTGGCGCGCCGAGGTGCGCTCGCTCTTCGTCTCCGCCTACCGCGAGACGCTGGGCGACTCCCCCGTCGTCCCCCGCGACCTGAGCGCGATGATGCGCGCGCTCGCCGTGTTCGAACTGGAGAAGGCGGTGTACGAGATGGGGTACGAGATGAACAACCGGCCGGACTGGATCTGGGTGCCGCTGCAGGGCGTGCTGGCGCTGGCCGGGGAGGCGGGCGCGTGAGTCCGCTCCCGGATTACGTCATCCTGAGGCGGCCGGTCACACCCGACTCTCAGCGTGGGAAGGACTCGGCAGGCCGAAGGATCTATAGCCGGCGCTCGGGACCAGGCCTTAGAAGCGCGCTTCCATCCCCGGAGTCGGCATGACTCCGCCGCTCATCTACAACCTTTTCCCGCGCCTGGTCGGCCCCACCACGCGCTGGCCCGAGCACGCCGCGCGCGCCGCGGCCATGGGGTTCGACTGGCTCTACCTCAACCCCTGGCAGTACCCGGGGTTCTCCGGCAGCCTGTACGCCACCAAGGACCACCGGCGGCTGAACCCGCTCTTCGTCCCTCCCGGCGCCGACCCGGAGTCGCTGGAGCCGCTGCGCGACGCGCTCCTCCACATCCGCGACCAGCGGCTGAAGCCGATGATGGACCTGGTGGTGAACCACACCTCCAGGGACTCTCCGCTGATCCGCGAGCATCCCGAGTGGTACCGCTGGGGTCGGGACGGCCAGGTGGTGAGCCCGTACGTCCGCGACCCCGACGACCCGTCGAAGATCACCGTCTGGGGCGACCTGGCGGACATGGACAACGAGCCGGCGCGCGGCCGCGAGGCGCAGTGGGCGTTCTGGGCGGAGCTGGTGGTGGAGGCGGTGGAGATGGGCTTCGCCGGCTTCCGCTGCGACGCGGCGTACAAGGTGCCGCCGGGGCTCTGGCGCCACCTGATCGCCGCCGCGAAGTCCGTCGACCCGCACGTCATGTTCTTCGCCGAGACGCTGGGGGCGCCGGTGGAGGACGTCGCGGGGCTCGCCGGCGCGGGGTTCGACTTCTTCTTCAACTCCAGCAAGTGGTGGAGCTTCAGCGAGCCGTGGGCGCTGGACCAGCACGAGGCCTTCCGCCACATCGCGCCTTCCATCTCCTTCCCCGAGAGCCACGACACGGCGCGGCTGGCGGAGGAGACGGGGGTCGACGAGGCGGTGCAGCGGCAGCGCTACGCCTTCGCCGCGGCGTTCAGCGCGGGGGTGATGATGCCGGTCGGCTACGAGTTCGGCTTCCGCACCGCGATGGACGTGGTGAACACGCTGCCGGGGGACTGGGAGCGCCGGTCGATGGACCTGCGCGGCTTCATCACCCGCGTGAACCAGCTCAAGCGCGGTCACCCGGTGCTCCACGGCGAGGGGGTGCTCCGCGCACCGCGCGGGACGATGGAGGACACGCTGGTGCTGGAGCGCCGCGCGTCGGACGCGCCGGCGGCGGCAAAGGGGTGGATCCTGGTGAACAAGGTGTGGGGGGAGCCGCGCGAGGTGCGGCTGGCCGAGATCGCGCCGCACGCGCTCGCCCCCGGCAATCGCCTCTTCCGCGTCTGCCGCGACGGCGCGCCGCAGACCGGTGAGCCGGTGCGCGAGGTGGTCTCGCTCAGCCGCGCGGAGGTGGCCTACGTGCTCCCGGAGCTCACCGCCACCGCCACCACGCCGCCGCCGTGGATCCAGGAATGAGAGTGCGCCCTGGCATTGACAGACAAGTCTCACACGGGGTCAACGGAGAACCAGCATGCAGTTCACCGTTGACCCCGTTGACCCCGTGTGGGGCCATGCTGAGCCGGGGAACGGGATGAAGGTTTCCGGCGCGCGCCGCAGCGGCATCCTCCTCCATCTCACGTCGCTGCCGGGCGACGGCACGGGGGACCTGGGCGCCCACGCCTGGCGCTTCGTGGACTGGCTCGCGGCGGCGGGGCAGACGCTCTGGCAGGTGCTGCCGCTGGTCGCCGTGGGCGAGGGCGCGTCGCCGTACAACGGGCTCTCCGCCTTCGCCGGGAACACGCTGCTGCTGAGCGCCGACCTGATGGTGGAGGACGCGCTCCTCGACGAGGACGAGGCGCGCCCGCCGGCTGGCTTCGACCCCGCGCGCGCGGACTTCGCCGGGGCGGCGGCGTGGAAGGACGGGCTGCTCCGCCGCGCCCACGCCGCCTTCCGCGCCGCCGCGTCGCCGGGGCTGCGCGCGGGGTTCGTGGAGTACCGCGAGCGCGAGGCGGCGTGGCTGGGCGACTGGTGCCTCTTCCGCGCGCTGCGCGACGAGAGCGGCGGACGGCCGTGGACGGCCTGGCCCGAGCCCTTGCGCCGCCGCGACGGATACGCGCTGGAGGCCGCGCGCGACCGCCTCTCCGGCGAGGTGGAGCGGTACGCGCTGGAGCAGTTCCTCTTCGACCGCCAGTGGTGCGAGCTGAGGCGCTACGCCAGCAGCCGCGGCATCTATATCGTCGGCGA
>DASYJZ010000442.1:0-2860 GCA_035995965.1 Longimicrobium sp.
CCGCCACCTCGCAGATGGCGCTCACCCTCGCGCGGCCGGAGGGGAACCCCGCCGGCGGCCGTGGTCTGGCGCTCTTCTACCTGGAGACGCGCGACGCGGACGGAGGGATGAACGGCATCCGCATCGACCGGCTGAAGGACAAGCTGGGGACGCGGAAGCTCCCCACGGCCGAGCTCACGCTGGACGGCGCCGTCGCCGTGCCGGTGCGCGGGCTCGACGGCGGCGTGCGCGGCATCGCGCCGATGCTGAACGTCACCCGCACCTGGAACGCGGTGAGCGCCGCCGCGCTGATGCGGCGAGGGATGGCGCTCGCCTCCGCCTACGCGCGCGAGCGACGGGCGTTCGGCGCCACGCTGGCGGAGCTGCCGCTGCACGTGGACACGCTCGCCGGGGTGCAGGCGGAGAGCGAGGGCGCGCTGCACCTCACCTTCCGCGTGGTCGAGCTCCTCGGCCACGCCGAGGCCGGCGAGCTGGACGAGGACGGCCGCGCGCTGCTCCGCATCCTCACCCCGCTCGCCAAGCTCACCACCGCGCGCCAGTCCGTCAGCGTGGCGAGCGAGGTGCTGGAGGCGTTCGGCGGCGCGGGCTACGTGGAGGATACCGGGCTTCCCACCCTCCTCCGCGACGCGCAGGTGCTCACCATCTGGGAGGGGACGACGAACGTCCTCTCGCTCGACGTGCTGCGCGCGCTGCAGGGCGCGGGCGGGCTGGAGCCGGTGGTCCGCGAGGCCGCGCGCTGCGCCGCCGAGGTGCGCGATCCGGCGCTCGGCGCCCCGGTGCGCGCCTCCCTCCGCGCGATAGAGCACGCCGCCGAGTGGCTGCGGCAGGCCAACCACGAGGGCGAGCCGGCGCTCCAGGCGGGCGCGCGGCGCTTCTCGCTCACCCTCGGGCGCGCGCTGGAAGCCCTCCTGCTCGCGTCGCACGCGCAGTGGGCGCTCGACCGCGGCGACCCGCGCCCGGCGGCGGTGGCGCGGCGGCTCGCCGCGAACGGCGTCGACCTGATCTCGGCGGTCGACGCGGACGATTCCCGGCTCCTCCTCGAAGGCCGCCCCGCGACGGCCGAGACAGGCGCGGATCCATCTGTGGTGGTCGCGGCGGCCGCGGCGGAGGTGGCATGATCATCGTCCCACCACTGCGCCTGAAGCCGCTGCCGCCGCGCCGCCACTTCGTGCTACGGATGCTGCGCAGCATGCTCCTGTTCGTGGGGTTCATCGGCCTCTCACTCGGCATCGGCGCCGTCGGCTACCACGCGTACGGGAAGATGCACTGGCTCGACGCGACGCTCAGCGCGGCGATGATCCTCACCGGCATGGGCCCGAAGGGCGAGATGGAAACCGCCGGCGGCAAGCGGTTCGAGATCGGCTACGCCATCTACAGCGGCGTGGCCTTCCTCTCGAGTGTGGCGGTGCTGCTGGGGCCGGTCGTCCACCGCTTCCTGCACCGCTTCCACCTGGACGCCTTGGAGGATGCACCGTCACCCGGGAGGGACGGGGACTGAGCCGCGCGGGCCGGGATTCGGCACCACGCCTCCTGCAGTCCGCCTAAACGATTGTGGGCACTAGAGTTGCGAGGGGATGGGCCACGGCCGGCTCGCCTCTGTGGCGCGGCGCGGTGAGACGCCCAGGAGCAGGAAGGTTTCGATGAAGAAGATGGCAGCCTTGATCGCGGTCGCGGCGGCGGTGGGCCTGGCGCCCCGTTGGTGAACCGCAACCGCTGACGCGGGGCCGTTCTCCCGAATCCTGACGAAAAGCGGAGCCGCAGAGAGACCGACAGGCCCCTCTGCGGCTCCGCGTCTTTGCGTGAGCCAATCTTTTTCAGAATCAGTCGTAGAGGTCCGCGCGCGACCACGGGACAGGTGCACGCCCGCCCTCGAGCTTCGCGAGCAGCGTCTGGTTCAGGGCGAGGTGCCCGGCCGCGAACTGCCACGCCGCCACGCCCAGGTGGATGCGGCGCAGGCGGAACATCGCCATCCCCCCGATCCGCACGGCCTCGTCGCGGTTGGCCTCGAGCCCGGCGGCCCAGAGTTGGAGCGTGCGAGCGTAGTGCTCGCGCAGGTTCTCCACGTCGCGCACCTCGAAGCCCGCGCGCTCCGCCTCCAGGTTCGCCTCGCTGACCGACACCAGCCCCCCGGTAGGGAAGATGTAGCGCCGGCGGAACTCGGCGCTCCCCACCAGTCGCTCGGTCAGCACCCCCTCCGCCGCGCGGCGCATGCTCCGCCCCGGGCTCGCCCGCCCGCCGATCCCATGGTTCAGGAAGAGCCCGCCCGGCTTCAGCAGCCCGTAAACGTGGGCGAAATACTCCGGCAGCCGCCGCCCTCCCACGTGCTCGAACATCCCCACGCTGGCCACGCGGTCGAACGGCTCCCCGCGCAGGTCGCGGTAGTCCTGGATGCGCACCCTGACCCGGTCCTGCACCCCGGCCTCCTCGACGCGCTCCGTCGCGAGGGCGTGCTGCTCCCGGCTCAGCGTGACCCCCAGCGCGCGTACGCCGTAGCGCTGCGCGGCGTAGATCACCAGCCCGCCCCACCCGCAGCCCACGTCAAGCAGCCGCTGGCCTTCGCGCAGCCGGAGCTTGCGGCAGATGTGCTCCAGCTTGAGCTCCTGCGCCGTGTCCAGGTCCTCGGCGCCGGTGGGGAAGTAGGCGCAGGAGTAGAGCATCCGCCGCCCCAGGAAGAGCCGGTAGAAGTCGTTCCCGGCGTCGTAGTGGTAGCGGATCCCCTCCAGGTCCCACTCGCGGCTCCCCTCCCGCGCCCGGATCCGCGCGCCGTCCACGGCCGCCGCGTCGCGGTCGTCCTTCGGGAGCCGCCGCCAGAGCGCCAGCACCTCGCGCACGTCCGCCACCGACCGCACCGCGTCGCGGT
>DASYJZ010000443.1:0-13425 GCA_035995965.1 Longimicrobium sp.
CGCCGTCCACCAGGTCCAACTCGGCGCGGGCGGCGCGGCCGACCTCGACCACCTCCTGCAACGTGCCGCCGTACTTCGTCCGCAGGCGGAAGATCAGGTCCTGCCGGCGGCGGATCTCGTCCAGGCGCGCGGGGTCGTGCTCCACCGTCTGCGCGTAGCGTTCCATCCGCTCGCCGAGCTCCTGCACCGCGTAGTAGGCGGTGTCGAACAGCTCCCGCACCCCCTCCTGCGACGGGTCGATGCGGATGAGCTGCTCCACGCCGCGGTTGAGCTGCGCCAAGGAACCCATGACGGCGCCGTCGGAGCCCGCGAGGGCGTCGTAGAGCACGGCGGAGAGGCTGGTCAGCTCCTCGGAGTGCGAGAGGCGGCGCGCCTCCTCCTCCAGCGCGTCTTCCTCGCCGGGGCGGAGGGCGGCGGCCTCGATCTCGTCGGCCTGGAAGCGGAGGAAGTCGGCGCGCTGCAGGGCATCGCGGCGCCTGCGCTCCAGCTCGGCCGCCTCGCGCCGCAGCTCGGCGACGGCGGCGTGGGCGGCGCGCACCTGGGCCAGCAGCGCGGCGTTGCCGGCGTAGGCGTCGAGGATGGCGCGCTGCTCGTCGCGCCGCAGCAGCGTCTGGTGCTCGTGCTGGCCGTGCAGGTCCACCAGCATCCGCCCCAGCTCGCCGAGCAGCGAGGCGGTCGCGGGGGTGCCGTTCACCCAGGCGCGGCTCCGCCCCTCGGCGGCGACCTCGCGCTTCAGCACCAGCACGCCGCCCTCGGCCTCGATGCCGCGCTCGTCCAGCAGCCGCGCCACGTCGTCGCGCCCCTCCACCTCGAACACGCCCTCGATCGACGCCCGCTCCTCGCCCGCGCGCACGATCTCGGACGACGCCCGCTCGCCCAGCAGCAGGGAAAGGGCGCCGACGATGATCGACTTCCCCGCCCCGGTCTCGCCCGTGAGCACGTTGAGCCCCGGGCCGAGCTGGACGGAGAGCCGGTCGATCAGCGCGAAGTTGCGGATGCGCAGCTCGGTGAGCATCTGCGAAGGTGGAAAGTGGACGACGGTGGAGGCAGGACGAGGGGGAAGGATAGCGGCAGGGGGCGCGGAGGCGAAAGTGTGCCGGATGGCCGGCGGCGAACGTCGATTCGCGTCCCGACCGCCCTGCCCGCAACCGCCGCACTCGCCCCCAAACGACAGCGCCCGCCAGGCTTCGGCGGGCGAGAGACCAACGACCCACACCCGCATCCGCTGCTGCAGTTACCCGATGGCGCCGAAGTAAACGACCTCGTCGACGGGATCGACGGCGAACCGGATGCGGTCGAGGCACCCCTGCCACCCCAGGTAGCTCGGCAGCGGCCACGTCTCCCCGTGCTCCATCTCCGGCACGAACGCAGTCGCTTCGAACGTTAGGGGCTCACCGGCCGCCGCGAGCAGCGTCAATGGAAGGCGATGGATCGTACCCCTTTGTACGAACCCACGGATGTGGATGCGTTCGCGGGCGATTGCATGGCGATGATCGACCCCGATTGAATCAGCGAGCTTCGGATCGAGCACGAGAAAAGCACCGCCCGTATCCACCACCGCTGTAGTCTCCGCGTCACCTATCCGACAATAGACGAAGAGCCGGGTGAGCTGATCTCCCAAAACCGCAGGATGCAGGAAGCACGGGCTCTCGCCGCTCGCGAACTCCGCGCCCGTGCCGGTGGCAAGGCGGCTCATGTCACCAAGGTGACCAGAACGCCGGACAGGGACGGCAACTGGCTGCGAAGCTCCGGGAACGAATCCGCAACGGCCACGAGCTCATCGTCTCGCAACGCGACCCACCGCCCCACGTACTCCTCACTATGCTCCTTCAGCCAGGCGCCGGCCTTGACCATGGGGCGCGGGAAGGCTTCCCGGGCAACTTCATCTTCCACTCGTGACATCAGGAACCTCCTCGCCGCCAGTGGTTGCCTCTGATGCGAATCCCTGCCTTGCAAGCTAACGGCTGACTCTCATCGGTGCAAGGTTTGTCCAGTTGCTGCTACGATCGTTTGGTCGATGGCTGCTTGCGCGCGGCGCGCCCACTCTGTTTAAGCATTGCCATGCAATAGCTTACGCCAACCGTCTCCCTCCGCGGCAGCCTTGATGGCGGCATTGCGCTCCGCGAGTAGGCGCGTCATGTAGCGCCGCAGGACCAGCCGCTCGACGAGCCGGCCAAGTGGCCCGGCGGGGGCGGAGAAGCAGAAGACGTCGCGCATCTCCGTCCCGCCGTCGGCGGCGGCGAAGTGGTGGTCGTGCACCATGGTCGCGAAGGCGCCGCGCACCAGCTCGTCTCGGAACCAGCGGGGGCGCTCGTAGCCCGCGATGCAGATCGTCAGACGCTGCCGCACGCCGAAGTGGCGCGCTCGCCAGGTGACCGTCTCGCCCAGGCCGATCAAGCCCGCGGTGCGGCCGGCCACGGCCTCCTCGCGCGAGCGGGCCATCGACCGCGCGTGCAGGTCGATGCTGCGCGACAGGTCGAACACACGCTCCGGAGGCGCGGCGATGAACGTGCGCAACTCGATCGTCACCATCCAGCAACCTCGATCCGTTCAGCGTGGCCGACGGGATGCTTGCCCAGGCCGGGGAGCTCCCGTATCCTCGGAACCTCGGCGCCCACCGAAGCTCGCTTGGGAGCATCGACTCGCCGTCGCCTCCGACAACTCGCACGCCCTCCGCCCATGGGAACGAGAGACCCGCGCTTCGACCAGTACATCGCCAGAGCCCCGGAGTTCGCGCGGCCGATCCTGGCGCACCTCCGCGAGGTCGTGCACGAGGCGTGTCCCGAGGTGAAGGAGATGATAAAGTGGAGCTCCCCCCACTTCGACTACAAGGGACCGCTCTGCCACATGGCGTCGTTCAAGCAGCACTGCGGCTTCGGGTTCTGGAAGGGTGCGCTGGTGGTCGGGGAGAATGCCGCGGGAGACGAATCGGCGGGACAGTTCGGCCGCCTCACCTCGCTGGCCGACCTGCCACCGGATGACGTGATCGCGGGCTACGTGCGCGAGGCGAAGCGGCTGAACGACGAGGGCGTGAAGGCGCCCGCGCGCTCGAAGCCGGCGGAGGCGAAGGAACTGGCGATGCCGGACGACCTCGCCGCCGCGCTGCGGGGGAACCCGGCCGCGCTCGCCGCCTTCGACCGCTTCAGCCCGAGCAAGCGGAAGGACTACGTCGATTGGATCACCGAGGCGAAGTCCGCCGCCACGCGCACGAAGCGGCTGGACACCGCCGTCGAGTGGATCGCCGAGGGCAAGGCGCGCCACTGGAAGTACGAAAAGCGCTAGCAGTCACCGGGACGGAACGCAGAAATTTCTTGCCTCGAAATCACCCCGCCGGTATCCTGCGACGCATCGAACACACCTTTCGGCCGGGCCGGACGATCGCGGACGGACTCTCGATCCGCGGCCATATTCCGCGCCCCGCGGCGCTCGCCATGCCACGACTGCGCGTCCTCCTCGTCCTGCTCGTCCCCGCGCTCATGACGGGGGCCGGCTGCGCGCGCAACTCGGCTCCGAACCGGGCTGGCCCGGACGGTACCGCCACCGCGAACACGCTGTCGCCGCGCGAGGTTGCGGAAGGGTGGCGGCCGCTCTTCGACGGCCGCACGCTCGCGGGGTGGCGCGGCTACCGGCGTTCGGCGCCGCCCGCGGGATGGCAGGTGGTGGACGGCGCCATCACGCGCGTCGCCGAGGGCGGCGACCTGATGACGAACGAGGAGTTCGGGAGCTTCGAGCTCGCGCTGGAGTGGAGGATCTCACCGGGGGGCAACAGCGGGATCATCTACCGGGTGGTGGAAGATTCGTCGCTCGCGTACGTCTGGCAGAGCGGCCCCGAGTTCCAGGTGCTCGAGAACGCCCGCCACGCGGACGGGCGCGATCCCTTGACCTCGGCGGGGTCGGACTTCGCGCTGTACGCCCCGGTGCGCGACGTCACCCGCCCCGTGGGGGAGTGGAACAGCGCCCGGGTCGTGGTGAACGGGAGTCACGTGGAGCACTGGATGAACGGCGTGAAGCTGCTCGAGTACGAGCTCGGCAGCCCGGATTGGGAGCAGAGGGTGCAGGCCAGCAAGTTCAGGATGATGCCGCGCTACGGCCGCGGGGCGCGCGGACACATCGCGCTGCAGGACCACGAGGCGTGGGTCGCCTACCGCAACCTCCGCATCCGCACGCTGCCGTAGCGCCGCCCGGCCCGGCCCCCGCCGGGACGGGACCGACACATCGCACCCCCCGGCCACCACATGGGCGGCACCAGGCTGCGCCTCTCGGCGATGATGTTCCTGCAGTACTTCATCTGGGGCGCGTGGTTCGTCACCCTCGGCACCTACCTGGGCCAGACGCTTAAGTTCGACGGCACGCAGATCGGCCTGGCGTACGGCAGCATGGCGGTGGCGGCGATGATCTCGCCTTTCTTCGTCGGCCTGGTCGCCGACCGCTTCTTCGCCAGCGAGAAGCTCCTGGCGGTCCTGCACCTGGCCGGCGCGGCCGCGCTCTGGTGGGCCTCCACGCTGCACGACTTCGCCGTGTTCTACGCGGTGCTGACGGTCTACGCGCTCTGCTACATCCCCACCCTCGCGCTCACCAACTCGCTCTCCTTCCACCACATGCGCGACCCCGCGAAGGAGTTCCCGCGCGTGCGCGTGCTGGGGACGATCGGCTGGATCGCGGCGGGGATCCTGGTGGGGCAGCTCGGCATCGAGGCCTCGGCCGTGCCGATGCGCATCGCGGCGGGCGCGTCGGTGGCGATGGCCGCGTTCTCGCTCGTGCTCCCGCACACCCCGCCGCCGGCCGCGGGCAGGCCGATGCGCGCCCGCGACGCGCTGGGGCTGGACGCGCTCTCGCTGCTGAAGGACCGCGCCTTCCTGGTGTTCGTGGTCGGCTCGTTCCTGCTCTGCATCCCCCTGCAGTTCTACTACACCTTCACCAACCTCTTCCTGAACGAGACCGGCCTCCCCGCCGCCGCCACGAAGATGACCTTCGGGCAGATGTCCGAGATCGCCTTCATGCTGGTGATGCCCTGGTTCCTGGTGCGGCTGGGGGTGAAGCGGATGCTGCTGCTGGGGATGGCGGCGTGGACGCTGCGCTACGTCTTCTTCGCCTTCGGCGACCCCGGTCCGCTGGTGGCGCTGCTCTACGCCGGCATCGTGCTGCACGGCATCTGCTACGACTTCTTCTTCGTCACCGGCCAGATCTACGTGGACCAGCGCGCCACGCCGCAGATCCGAGCGGCGGCGCAGGGCTTCCTCGCCTTCGCCACGCTCGGCGTCGGCTACTTCATCGGCGCGCTCGTCTCCGGCTGGGTGGTGCAGACGTACACCCGCACCGGCCCGGGCGGCGCCGTCGCGCACGACTGGCACGCGATCTGGCTGGTGCCCGCGGCGCTGGCCGGGGCCGTGCTGGTGCTCTTCGCCCTCGCCTTCCGCGAGTCCGCCACCGCGGCGGCCGCGGCGCCCGCGCTCCCGCTGGAGCCGGTGTAGTCTCCCGCCGACACGCGCCGCCGATGAACATCGAGCACGTCTCCGACACCGCGCGCTGGGTCGCCGTCTACCGGGCGATGGAGAGCGACCGCCCCGACGCGCACTTCCGCGACCCGTTCGCGCGCCGCCTGGCGGGCGAGCACGGCGAGGCCATCGTGCGCGCGATGCCGCGCGGCAAGTCGATGGCGTGGCCGATGATCGTCCGCACGGCGGTGTTCGACGAGATCATCCTGGACGCGATCCGCACCCGCGGCGTGGACCTGGTCCTGAACCTCGCGGCGGGGCTGGACGCGCGGCCTTGGCGCCTCGATCTGCCGGAATCGCTGCGCTGGGTGGACGTCGACCTGCCGGGAATGGTGGAGTACAAGGCCGGGGTGATGGCCGGCGAACGCCCGCGCTGCCGCTACGAGGCCATCGCCGCCGACCTCGCCGACGCCGAACAGCGCGAGGACGCCCTGTCGCGCGCCGCCGCCGGGGCGGAGCGCGCGTTGGTGGTGACGGAGGGGCTGCTCGTCTACCTGGCACCCGAGGACGTGGGCGCGCTGGCGACGGCCCTGCACGCGCGCCCGTCGTTCCGCTGGTGGCTGACGGACCTCGCCAGCCCGCGGCTGATGGAGATGATGCAGAAGTGGTGGGGGAAGAGCGTGGACCAGGGCACGGCGCGCTTCCGCTTCGCCCCCGTCGAGGGCTCCGCCTTCTTCGCGCGCTACGGCTGGCGCGAGGCCGCGTGGCGCCCAACGATGGACGACGCGCACCGCCTCAAACGCGGGATGCGCGGGATGTGGTTCTGGCGCCTGCTCGGCAAGCTCCAGTCGAAGAAGAAGCAGGAGGAGTTCCGCCGCTTCGCCGGCAACCTGTTGCTGGAGCGCGACGGCGCGGCGCAATCGCAGCACGACGGCGGGCAGACCATCCTTCACGATGAGGAGGGACGATGAGAAAGCTGCGGTTGGACCTGGACGCCCTGGCCGTGGAGTCGTTCGACACCGCGGTGCGCGGCGCCGGACGCGGGACCGTGGCGGCCAACCGGTTCGAGGCGGATCTAGTCCCAATCGGACCAAAGGCGTCGCGCAGCGACTGCGCGGATTGCTACTACACGCTTCCCGCCACCTGCATGTCGTGCGGCGAAGACGTGTGCACCATGGCCTCGCGGACTGACTGCCCGTCGTGCGCGAACTCGTGCAACGGATGCGGCCCCACCTGCGCCTGCCCGGCCGATGAGCGGGGAGCATAGCCGGCCCCCGCAATGGACCTGCTTGCATTAGGTATCGCTGGCTTGGCGCTTGTGGTGTCTGGTGCGACCTTCTACTACCAGATCGGTCGCGCCGCACTCCTGTCGTTGGTCCCAGGCAAGAACGTCGCACTCACATACGACTCAAAGAACCGCTTGCTCTTCGTCGTGGGTGTGACGTTCGTCAATCGAGGGGCGAAGACTGGGATCATCGTAGGTCTCAGCGGATCAATCAACCCACCTGGAGCAGGGATGCGCTCCAGCCATGCATGGCATGCGATCGCCGATTCGAGCGCCTCGGGAACCGCCAGCATTGGCTTCTCCCCTCAAAGGACGGTCGACGCTTGGCTGCGCACCGTGATCGTCCCGGGAATGGGAGCTACGGTCCACAGAATCGTGTTTCGGACACAGAATCCGGTCATGCTGGTGCCCGGATCGTACGAAATCACAATCGTGGCGGACTGCGGACCGCCGAAACACTTCGGTCCGACAGTCTCAATTCCCCTCGTCCTGACGGAGAACGACGTCGTCGGGATGGAGAAGAAGCGACCCGACGCCGACGAGTACGACCTCTGGTTCGTAAGGGCGACCGAGCAGTTACGGCTGAGTAGCGGCTCCTGACCACACCCCCCGCGCCACGGCCGGCACGAACGCCTCCAGCCCCGGCGGCGGAAACGGCAGCGTGCGCTCCTCCTCGGCGCTCTGATAGGCGGCCATCAGCAGCTCGACGATCTCCACGCCGTCGTCGAAGGTGAGCTTCGGGGGCTCGAGGCCCAGGAAGGCGCGGACGAAGTGGCGGTCCTCGGCCTCGTAGCCGTAGGCGGCCGCCTCGCCGGCGACCACGGGCATCTGGCCGGTCTCGGCGTTCTGCTTCTCCACCAGGTCCTCGCCCGCGGAGCCGCGGACCTCGCGGCTGAAGAAGAGCTTCAGCCCGCTGTCGAGCGTGTTCCACGACATCGAGTACTCGGGCCCCAGCAGCTCGGCCGAGAGCCGCAGCCCCGGGCCCACGTAGCTCCACGACGTGCTCGCCTCGCCCAGCACGCGCTGGCCCTCCGGCGTCTCGAACTCCACCGTCAGGCTGGCGAAGTCCTCGGCCGGGGCGCGCGTGTAGTCCACCTCGGCGCCCATGCTCTCCATCAGCCGCCGTGCGTAGGCGGGCTGGCTCCACTTCAGGCTGGCGATGTGCGCGGTGACCTTCACCGGGCGCAGCGACGAGGCGGGGGTGCCGGGCGCGGTGAGGAGGTGGCGGACGAGTGCGGCGGAGTGGCACATCATGTCGTTCAGCACGCCGCCGCCCTGCAGCCGGCCCTGCCAGAACCAGGGCGCGTGCGGCCCGCTGTGCTCCTCCGCGGCGCGCGCCAGGTACGGCCGCCCCGTGGTCGCCGCGCCGCGCGCCCAGAGCAGCGCGCGGCCGTGCTCCACCTGCGGCGCGAACACCTGGTTCTCCAGGTAGCCGTGCATCACCCCGGCGCCCTTCACCAGCGCCGCCACCCGCCGCGCCTCGGCCACGTTGCGGGCCAGCGGCTTCTCGCAGGCGATCCCCTTCAGCGCCGCGCCGCGCGAGACGGCGTGGACGACCTCCTCCACGTTCGCGACGCGCGCGTGGTTGGGCCCGCAGAGCCAGACGGCGTCGATCGCGGCGTCGGCCACCATCTCCGCGATGGAGGCGAACGGCCGCGCCGCGCCGACGTCCAGCGCGCGGGCCAGCGCGGCCGTCTCCGCCGCGTGCGCGGGGTTGGGGCTCCAGACGCCCAGCACGTCGGCGTCGCGCACGCCCACGAACGCCTGCAGGTGGAAGCGCGCGTTGAACCCGCTGCCGATGATCCCGATCCCCAGCCGCCGTCCGCTCATTCCGTCTCCGCCAAAGGTCCGTTGCGCCGTTGATGTCCGCGAAGGCGGACTGCGTGCCGTTGTAGCCGCGAGCTCAGTCGCATTTTCCACCCCCCAACCCGCGGATCCCGGGCTGGTTCGCGGCCGCGGTTATAGATCCTTCGGGCTGCCGAAACCGGTGCCGACGTAAGGTCCGGCGGGGCCGCCCTCAGGATGACATCGCCGGGGGGCATGGAATCGACGTGGGATTCTGGCGTCCGTGGTTTCGACGACATCGGCGTGGGTGACACGCTGCCGCCGAACTCATCCAGCGTAGCTGACGCCGAGCTTCCGCAACGCCTCCGGCGGGCAGCCGGTCCACTCCGCCAGGCCGGTGTTGCCGCGGTACTGGAGGTCGGCGATCCCCATGGGGCTGGACCAGAAGCCCGCCGCGGTCAGGTCGCGGAAGCGGCTGAAGAAGGCGGCGCCGGGCTTCATCTCAGGGCGCGCCTTCGCGGGCCAGGCGACGTCGTTCAGCAGGGCCGTCCGCTCGGGGCCGCCGCTCTCCACGAAGCGCGTGCCGAAGCGGCCCAGGCTCTCCGTGTCGAGCCAGGCCAGCCCGCCGCGGATGCGCAGCTGCTGGTCCGGGTACTCGGAGAGGATGTAGTCCATGAACTCCGGCGCGCCCGCGTCCGTGGCGCTCCCCGAGCGCGCGTCGCGCGGGATCACCATGTCGGCCAGCAGCCGCGCCGTGCGCCACTCGTGCGGGGTGAAGAACTTCGGCGTGTACGGCGGCCCGGCGGCGAGCGCCTCCTCCACCGCGCGCGACGCCGCCTCCGCGGTGCCCGCGTCGATCCAATCCGGGAGCGGACGCAGGGCCGCGGCGAAGGGGAGCGCCGCCAGCACGCCCAGCGCCTGGCGGCGCGACATCTCGCTCATAGCGCCCCTCGCTTCATCTCGTCGGCGATGTGGCTGGCGGTGCGCATGGCCAGCGCCAGGATCGTCCAGGTGGGGTTCTTGTCCGCCTGCGACACGAACACGCCGCCGTCGGCGATGAACAGGTTCTTCACCTCGTGCGCCCGGCAGTTCGCGTCCACCACCGAGGTGCGCGGGTCGGCACCCATCCGCGTGCACCCCAGCTCGTGGATGATGCGCCCGCCGGCGGCGATCCCGTAGCCCTCCTCCGCCGTGGGCATCTCCGGGAACACCGTGCCGCCCATGTCGTCGATCAGCGCACGGAAGGTCTCCTGCATGTGCTTCACCTGCAGGTGCTCGTAGTCCGACCACTTCCAGTGGAAGCGGAGCACCGGGATCCCCCAGCGGTCCACGGCCGACGGGTCGAGCTCGGCGTAGCAGTGCTCGCTGGGGATCTGCTCGCCGCGCCCGGAGAAGCCGACGAGGGTGCCGTACCAGCGGCGGTAGTCGTCCTTGAGCTGGCGGCCGTATCCGCCCCCGGAGGGGAAGTTCTCGATCCCGCCCATGAAGCCGTACGCCGGCACGTGCAGCCCGCCCCACGGCTCGATGTGGTAGCCGCGCGGGAAGTCGAGCTTCCGGTTGTCCAACCACCAGGGCATGTAGATGTGGCAGCCGCCCACGCCGTCCTCGTTGTGCGGCACCGGGTCGGCGAGCCTGGGGACGTGCCCCCATACGTCGGCGCCGGTGGTGTCGGTGAGGTACCTGCCGACTGTGCCGCTGGCGTTGGCGAGCCCCTGCGGGAAGAGCGGCGAGCGCGAGTTGAGCAGCAGCCGCGCCGACTCCAGCGCGCTCGCGGCCAGCACCACGATGCGGGCGCGCACGTGCTCGTCGCGCCCCGCCGCCTTGTCGACGTACGACACGCCGGTGGCGAGCCCCGCGCGGTCGGTGGTGACCTCGCGCGCCATGGCGCCGGTGAGCACGGTGAGCTTTCCCGTGCGCTTCGCCGGAGCGATCAGCACGCCGGTGCTGGAGAAGTTCGCGTTCACCGCGCAACCGCGGCTGCACTGGCCGCAGTAGTGGCACGCCGGGCGGCCGTTCAGCGGGCGGGTGAGGATGGAGAGGCGCGAGGGGATGCAGGTGACGCCCAGCCGGTCCGCGGAGCGCTTGATCAGCAGCTCGTAGCAGCGCGGCCTGGGCGGCGGCTGGAAGATGCCGTCGGGCGCGTTCGGCAGCCCCTCGCTGCTGCCGAAGATGCCGACCAGCCGGTCGACGGCGTCGTACCACGGCTTCACGTCGTCGTACGTGATCGGCCAGTCGTCGCCCAGGCCGTCCAGGCTCTTGCGGCGGAAGTCGTCGGGCCCGAAGCGCAGCGAGATGCGGCCCCAGTGGTTGGTGCGGCCGCCCAGCATCCGCGCGCGCCACCAGTCGAACTGCGTCCCCGGCGCGCGGGTGTACGGCTCGCCCTCGATCTCCCACCCGCCGATGCAGGCGTCGAACTCGCCGAAGGGCCGCTCCGTCGTGGACGCCCCCCGCCGCGGCGACTGGTACGGCCACTTCAGCATCGCCCCGTCGCGGGCGTTGTCCCAGTCGCGCCCGGCCTCCAGCATCACCACGTCGGCGCCGGCCTGCGCCAGCACGTACGCCGCCATCCCCCCGCCGGCGCCCGACCCCACGATGCATACGTCGTAGACCTTCGGAGTGCGGCGGATCTGCATGGAGATGGCGGGAGCGAAAGGGACGGCGTTGGGTAGGGTCAACAATACTCGTGCGGCGGTGGGCCGAAAATACTTTAATCCGACCTCGTGCCGGGCGGTACTCCGCTGCACCTCCTTACAAACGCACTACGACGGTCCGAAGAATAGGGTCTCCGCAGTGGGATCGACAGCGATGCGCAGGCGCTCGAGACATCCATGCCAACCCATGTAGGTCGGCAGGTCCCAATGGGAAGGAACAAAAACCGTTGCTTCGAACGTAAGCGTATCGCCCGAGGTAGCGGGAATGGTCACGGGAAAGCGATGCAGTACCCCATCGATCGCATTCCCGCGAACAGAAACGCGCTCGATGCTCAGTCCACTCTCGCGATCCAGGCCCAATTCAGCCGCAAGCTCGGGATGGAGGATCAGATAGGCTCCACCGGTGTCGAGCACCGCGTCGGTCGTGATCTCGCCCAAACGAATGGGGATCAGCAGCCGTGTGAGCAGGTCGCCCGACCTCGCCTCTCCAAGGCGGCACCGGCACTCGCCCGTGGCGAAAGGTTCTCCGGAAGGCAACTGCAATCTGCTCATGGAATCCTGGTCACGAACGTGCCCGCGAGCGATCCGATCGAGTGGCGCACATCGGAAAGCGCCGCGCCGGCAGCAAGAAGCTCCCCTCTGCGAAGGGCGACCCACTGGCCTGTGTACCGGGACGCATTGTGCTTCAACCACTCCTGCGCGTCTGCCGCGCTCGCGGTGAGTGGTTCCCGCGACATGATTGCCGGCGGACCCAACACCGTGGCGAACTGACGCACATCCCGGTCGGCGGGAAAACGAGCGTGTGCGACTGCGGAGAGCTCTCGTGCCGTGTTGTGCGCACCTGCGGCCAGAGCCAGCCGCATCAAGCTGACGTAATCGTCCGCCGCAAGCCCCTCGCGAGGCACCAGCGCGAGCGCGTGGACGAATGCATCTTCGTCTTGCACCTCAGCGGCAGCCCTCAGGCTCTCGACATGCTCGACGATTCGCTCCGCCCCTCCGCTGCCTTCTCCCGACGAGAGCGAAGTGCGGGGGAGGGTGTCGGACGTGCCGCTCTCACCGGTCTCGGACTTTGCTGACGCGCCTTCCAGAAGGCGGTCGAAATTGGTGACCCAGATACCGTATTCCGTACGGTCGAGCGTTTTTTCGAACCAACATGTGGGAGAGCGAAGAGCAAGCCTGGTTCTCAACGGCGAAAGCGGAGCGTGTTTGGTGAAGCTTCCCCAAAACAGCAGAACCCGGTCTTCATAAAGGTCCGGAAGGAGGGAGTCCACGCTCATACCGGAGCCCACGAACAGATACGTCGAAGCAACACATTGGATGACGTCCGTCGCAAACTGTTCGAACAACCGGCAGCTCAAAGGCTCGATGTGTTTTACCTGGAATGTGAGACTACACTCGTTGCCTGAAAAAACGAGATCACTGTAAAGGTGCTCGCTGTAGCCCACGAACCGCTTAGCGGCGGCGCCCGAGTGACCGTGAAACACGCGAAGCGTCGCATCCAGTGTCTCTTCGAGCGCCGCCCGCAGGTTTTCCACCTTGGGGCGCTCTACAGGGTCGGGACCGATGACCGGCCCTTCAAACTGCACCGACAGCTCCACACAGTTCATCAGAAACTCATGGTCGGGGAGACGTTGAATGGTGCGGACCCCGCCGTGAATGCATAACGCTCGCGCTCGCCGCCTGTCCAGTGGGATACGGCTGCGTCGAACCTCTTCCGCATCATGGCCGTGCCGCCAGCAGCGCCAGCGCCCGCGCGAGCACCGGATCATCCCCCGCCGCCATCTGCGCCGGCGTGGGGACGATGCGCTCGTCGGGGACGACGCCCACCTTCTCCAGCCGGCCGCCGTCTGCCATCGCCAGGTCGGCGTCGGTGACGCTGACGCCGTAGAACACGGCCCGCTCCACGCCCATCGCCACCGACCGCTGGTACGCGCGCATCACCGCGCCGGCGGTGCGGTCCCCCAGCACCACGCCGCGCTTCGAGAGCTGCACCACCCGCGCGAGCACCTCGCTCGCCGAGGCCGAGCGGCTGTCCACCAGCACCACCACCGGGCCCGTAAAGGCGCCGTCGCCCGCGCCCCGGGCCACCAGCGGCCGCTCGCGCGTCCGCTCACGCTGCAACCCCACCACCACGCTGTCGCGGCTCAGCATGCCGACCACCGAGAGCAGCTTGTCCACCGGCCCGCCGCCGTTCCCCCGCAGGTCCAGCACCAGCCCCGCGCGGCCGCGCAGCCGCCTGCGCGCGTCGTTCAGCGCGCGCTCGTCGACC
>DASYJZ010000444.1:0-12798 GCA_035995965.1 Longimicrobium sp.
AGGACCGTCACGGCGCTCGTGAGACGGATCCGGCGCGTGCGCGCGGCGGCGGCTCCCAGGATCACCGCGGGTGCGGAATCGAGGTATTCCCGGCGATGGTGTTCGCCGATGCCGAAGACGTCCACGCCCACCTGGTCGGCGAGCTCCATCTGCTCGACCAGGTTGCGCAGCCGGTCCGACGGGCTCTCGGCGCGGCTCGCCTCGTCGTACGCGGCCGCGAAGCTGTCGATCCCAACTTGCATCCGTACCTCTCCAGCTCAGTCAAAATGTCGGCGGCGCGGACGAAATGTTCCGGATGCCGGAGCGGCCAGCAAGACATGGCGACGAACTCCATTACCCACCGTCGAAGCATCGGCCGCTGACCGAGCCTAGGGGGTTTCATGCTGTAGGGATATCACGTATTTCCATGATTGACGGGTGCGGCGCGCGGGCCGTAGCCTTTCTGCGCGGCGCCATTTTGCGGAAGGCGGTGTCACGGTGAGACAGCTCGGATCCGGGACCTCGGCGGCGCGTGCGGGAACGTCGCGATCCACCGGACCGGGGCCCCTGGTCGGCCCGCAAGGCCACATCGTCTACGTCGTGGACGATGACGCCCGCGTCTGTGAGGCGTTGCGTGAGCTTTTCACCTCGCTCGACGTGCCGTCCGTCACCTTCGGATCGGCCGCCGAGTACGTCGCGTATGCGAAGCCCGATCTGCCGGCCTGCCTCGTCCTGGACGTGGAGCTGCCGGGGATCAGCGGCCTCGATTTCCAGCGGCAGCTTCGCGACGAAACCCACCCGCCGATCGTCTTCATCACGGGACACGGCGACATCCCCTCGTCCGTTCGCGCGATCAAGGACGGCGCCGTCGACTTCCTGGCGAAACCGTTCAGCCAGCAGGACCTGATGGCGGCGGTGGACGCCGCCGTCGCGCGCGACCGGCACGCGCGGCTGGAGAGAGCCGAGGGCGCCCTTCTGCAGCAGCGCTACGCTTCGCTCACGCCGCGGCAGAGCCAGGTGCTGCCCCTGATCGTGAGCGGCCTGCTGAACAAGCAGGCCGCGGTGCAGCTCGGCATCAGCCAGGTCACGCTCCAGATCCATCGAAGCCGCATCATGCGGAAGATGGCGGCCGCGTCGTTCGCCGACCTCGTTCGCATGGCGGGCCGGCTGGACGTCGCGCTGGTGCCCCGGAAGCGGCAATGACATGGCCGAATCCACTGGGTACGTGGTGGCCGTCGTCGACGACGACCCTCGGACGCTCGAGTCGCTGGCCGATTTGCTGGAGGCGGCCGGCTACGACGTTCGCCTGTACTCGTCGGCCAGGATGGTGGGGAACCGCGGCGGGTTGTTCGGCATCGACTGCCTGATCTCCGACATCGGCATGCCCGACATGAACGGAATCGAGCTGCGGCGGCTGGCCCTGCTGGAACGGCCGGAGCTGCCGGTGATCCTGATCACCGGGCGCCCCGAGAGCCGGGCCAAGTACGCCTCGATCATCGAACGCGATCGTTACTTCGAGAAGCCATTCGACGGCCCCGCACTGCTCGCGGCCATCCGCGCGTGCGTGGGAAGCGCAGCTCCGAAGGGAGACGCATGACCGGCCGAACCGGCTTCCACGCCTGGCTCACGCCGGGCCGACCGCGGCGAGCGGAAGCGTAAACGCGAAGGTCATCCCGGCGTCCTCGTTCGCGGCGGCCCACACCCGGCCGCCGTGCGCCTCGACGATCGAGCGACAGATGGACAGGCCCATCCCCATCCCTGACTCCTTGGTCGTGAAGAACGGTTCGAAGATGAGCGCCGGGTCCTCCACCCCGGTGCCGTGGTCACGAACCTGGACCACGAGCTCCTCTCCCTCGCGCCGAGAGCGGACGAAGAGCGCCCTGGGGCGATCCGTCACCCCCGCCATCGCCTCCACCCCGTTGTGGACGAGGTTGATCAGCGTCTGCTGGATCTGGACGTGGTCGGCCTCGATCATCGGCAGGCCGGCTTCCAGCTCCGTTTCGACGAGGATGCCGTTGTCGCGGAGCTCGTCCGAGAGCACGCGGAGCACCTCGACGACGACCCGGTTGAGGTCCAGGAGAGCCTTGACCGGGGCTGTCTGCTTGAAGAGGGCACGAATTCTCCGCACGACCTCGGCGGCGGAATGTCCGTCGCGGATGATCCGCTCCAGGGTCGCATGCGCCCTCTCCAGATTGGGCGGATCGTGCGACAGCCACGTCTGGCACGCGTGCGCATTGGTCACGACCGACGCCAACGGCTGGTTGATCTCATGGGCGATGGACGCGGACAGCTCCGCGACCGTCGCGACCTGCATCGCGGCGGACAGCTTTCGCCGGGTGCTGCGCAGGATCTCCTCCATCTCCCGGCTGTCGTTGACGTCGAAGCTCACCGTATACCAGCACACCACGCGGCGCTCCTGATCGAGCAGCGGCTGGGATCGCGCGTGAAACCAGTGATACGCTCCGTCGGCGCCCCGCAACCGATAGGTGTCTTCCCACGGTTCCCCCGTTTCCAGCGCACGACGCCACCTCCGTGAGTGAGCGGATCGATCGTCCGGATGGATCACGTGCCACCCCAACCGCCTCACCTCCGGGCCGAGATAAGCGAGGACGCGCCCGTTCACGTAATCCAGCGCGCCTTCGGCCGTGGTTCGCGAGACCAGTGCGGGAACCGTCTCCACGAGCAGGTCGAGGTGATGTTTGCTCTGGCGCAATGCCTCCTGCGTCGTCCGTTGATCGTCGATGTCCGTGAACAGGTAGAACCAGCGGACGATCCGTCCTCGATCGTCCAGGAGAGGCTCCCCCCGGACGTGGACCCACCGGTAGACGCCATCGAAGCGCCGTACCCGGTGATCGAGGTCGATCGGCGTTCCGAGCGCGTTGCCGCGCATCCATGCGTTCCTCAGCAGCTCCTGGTCGTCCGGGTGAACGGTTTGCATGGGCTGGTCCCTGAATTCCTCGATGGTGGAGTCCAGGTAGTCGATCGCGCGCTGGTTGAGGTATTCGCTTCGACCCTCCGCATTGGCGACGGCGATCATGCCGGGAACACTGTCGATGAGCTGGCGGAGCCCGCGTTCGCTCTCGCGCAGCGCGTCTTCGGCGTGCTTGCGCTCGTCGACGTCGGTTTGGAGAACGCACCAGCGGAGGATGTGGCCTTCCGCGTCGCGCACGGGGAGCCCCTGCACGTGGAACCATCGATAGCGGCCATCCGCGCCCCGTTGACGGATCTCGATGTCGTACGGCTGCCCGCTTTCGAGCGACCGCCGCCATACGGCAGTCGTGCCCGGGAGGTCGTCGGGGTGAACGGCGTCCGTGCTCGCCCACTCCTTTAACTCGTCGAGCGTCTTGCCGAAGTAGTCCAGGACCTGGCGGTTGGCGAATTCAACCGCTCCATCGGGTGTCAGGACCGCAATGGGCGCGGCGATCCCGTCGACGAGCTGGCGGTAGGTGAGTTCGTTCTCCACAGGGGCCTCTGACAGCCTGGTTGGCGCTGGGGATGGCGTAGTACTGCTCCAGCGCGCGCTAGCGCGTGATACCCGCCCGAGGCGACCGCTGGCGAGCGTTGCAAGCTCCCCAGTATATGTGCTTTGATCCGGATGCGGATACCGGCACTGGCCTCCCACGGGGGCGCGGACCACCTGTGACATAATTGGCCCCTCGTGAACGTTGCATCTCCAGCAGACCCGGATCGCAGCGTGGCTGGAAGGCCGCGGCGGGCTGGGTTAGATGGATCGATGCAGTGCGGATCATCCTTCGAGCGGAGGGCCGATGCACGCGTTCTTTCCGCCGGTGTTCACCGCGAACCCTCGCCCGCGCCGTCTCCTCCTCGCGGCCCTGCTGACGGCACTCGCCGCCGCGCCGGGGCTCCTCCCCTCCAGCGCCGCCGCGCAGTGCGCGTCCACGGACGCCGACTGCCGGGCGGCCCAGCCGCCGGTGGTGTGGCTCGCGCCGGGCGACACCACGTGGACGGGCACGACGCCGACCGCCCAGCTCACCGTCACCATCCACTGGTGCGGCCCGTACTCCCAGCTCGATCCCGCTTCCCGCGCGATCTGGCTGGACGGCGACAGCGTGACCGGCAGCTTCAGCGCGCCGGTGCTCGGCGGGGCGCAGCAGGTGGGGACGCAGCACTGCGTGCAGCACGGGACGTCGGTGGGCACGCTCACCCTGTCGTCGCGGCAGCACCAGCTCTCGGCCAGCATCGCCCGGGTGGACGACGCGACCTCCACCGGGCAGGCGACGGCGCTGTACACGTACGGCTACCAGCCCGCGCCGAGCTACCAGGTGAGCGTGTCGCCCCATGCGGGCCCGGCCGTGCAGCGGGCGGCGGGCGCGGCGGCCACCGAGACCTTCCAGGTGACCAACGACGGCAACGTGCCGGCGACGTTCGCGCTCACCGCCACCTGCACGGGAAGCGCGGCCGTCGGCTGCGCCCCCAGCCTGCCCAGCGTCACCGTGGCGGCGAAGGCGACCGCCAGCGTGGGCGTGAGCTACCACGCCGCGGGCGGCGTGGGCCTCACCGGCCTCGTCGGACTCCGCGCGGCGTCGGCCCAGGCCGCGGACTCCGGGAAGGTGTCGGTCGCCACCGTGGGCGCGGGAACGAGCGGCCTGGTGGGCGCGATCCAGGCCAACGGCACCCTTCGCTCCGACTGCCTGACGGTCTCGGCCGGCGAGGGCGCCGCCTACGAGTGCGGCGACCTGCGCCTGGTGCACACCTTTCCGGGGGTGCGGGTGATGAACCGCGGGTTCGCGCCGACGCTGGTCTACAACAGCCAGCAGGCGCGGCCGTACCCGGTGGTGCAGCACAGCTACTCCCCGCCGGCCGGCGCGACGCCGACCACCATCGCCTTCGCCCTCTGCACGGGCAGCCCCGCGCTCTGCCACACCTCCAGCACCTTCCCCGGCTGGGCGCCGGGCGAGAGCCGCCGGATCGGCGTGGCGTGGGACGCGGCCGCCGTCGCAACCGGCGTCTACCCGTACGCGGTGGTGATCACCAGCACGTACGCCGACGGGCACACCGCCACCACCAGCATCACCGGGAAGATGGCGGTGGTGAACCGCAGCGGGATCCCCGCGGTGAACCGCTGGGGGGCCGGCTGGTCGCTGGCCGGGGTGGAGCAGCTCTATCCGCAGTCGGACGGCAGCTTCCTCTGGGTGGGCGGCGACGGGAGCACGCAGATCTACGGGAAGGTCGACGCCGCCACCTGGGCCGCACAGCCGTACGCGCGCCCCGACACGCTGCGCCTGGTCGGCGGCGAGTACGTGCGCACGCTCCCCGGGCGCGCCGAGGTGCGCTTCGACGGCAATGGGCACCACGTGCGGACGGTGAACAGGCTGGGGCACCAGACCACGCTCGCCTGGACGGGCGACCAGCTCGCCTCCATCACCCTCCCCCACGGCCTGGCCTACGCGTTCGAGTACGCCGGGTGCGGCGGGGTGCTGAGCCACATCACCGCCCCGGGGAGCCGCAACGCCTACGTGGTGAACGACTGCAGCGGCCGCATCACCTCCATCCACGACCCCGCGCTGCAGCCCGTCTGGTTCGGCTACGGCGACGCCACCGCGCGCGTGGGCAGCCGCACCGACCGGCGGGGCTACCGCACCGACTTCCGCTACGACGCGGCTTCCCGCCTGCAGGCGTCCAAGCGGTGGATGAACACTGCGGCCACGGGCGACAGCATCGTGGTGCGCTTCCGCGCGCAGGAGTCGCAGTCGCTGCTGGCCACCGGCGGCTCCGTCGCCGACGCGCAGCTCTACACGCGGGTGGACGGGCCGCGGCAGGACGTGGGCGACACCACGCTCTTCGTCCTGGACCGCTGGGGCGCCCCGGCGAAGGTGACCGACGCGCTGGGCCACGTGACCACGCTCTTCCGCGAGGACACGCGCTGGCCGGGGCTGATCACCCGCGTGCACTACCCGAACGGCCGCGAGGTGACCGCCACCTACGACGCGCGCGGGCACCTGGCCGCGTCGGTCGACTGGTCCAACCCCCGCGCCGGCTCCTACGCCACCATGCTGTACGAGTGGGACGCGTACTGGGACGCGCCGACGAAGGTCACGCAGCCCGAGGGCGAGCTCACCCTCACCGCCTACGACGCCTACGGCCGCACCGCGTGGATCCAGCCGGGGCCGGACTCGGCGCGCCGCACCACCTTCGCCTACCACCCGGCGGCCGACGCGAACGCTCCGGGCCTGGTGCAGTCGGTCAAGTCCGCGCTCACGCTCGCCGAGACGTACGCCTACGACGCGCAGGGGAACCTCTCCGTCGCCACCTCGCCCGACGGGCTGCAGACCAGGACGTTCTCCAGCACGGTCGGGCGCGTCGACAGCATCATCGCCCCGAGAGGCGCGCGGAAGCGGCTCACCTACGACGGCGCCGACCAGGTGGTCGAGGAGGAGAGCTACGGCCCGTCCCGGCTCGCGCGCTCCAGCTTCGAGGCCGACAGCACCTACAGCGCGGAGCACGTGTGGGTGCACACCTACCGCAACGCCAACGGGCAACCCGACAGCGTGGCGCGCTGGCAGAGCCCCGACCCGGCGGCGATCGGCCGGATCGTGACGGGCTGGCGCTACGACGGCGCGGGGAGGTCGACCGTGGAGATCGCGCCCGACTCCACGCCCGCGACGCTCGCCGACAACCCGCGCGACAGCACCGTCTACGACCCCGCCGGCAACCCCACCGACGTGTTCACGCGGCGCGGCTTCCACATCAGCATGCGCTACGACAGCCTGAGCCGGCTCACGCGCCGGATCACCCCGGCCGCGAGCGTGAGCATCGCGGGGACGACCGTGACCTCGATGCTCCCGGTCACCACGTACTTCCCCTACTTCGGGCAGGACGCGGCGGGGAACTTCACCGCCGGGCCCGTCTCGCAGATGCGCGCGGTCACCATCCCCGCCGACACCGCGACCTTCGGGTACGACGGGATGGGGAACATGCTGTGGGCCAACAACCGCGACGCGCGGGTCGCGCGCAGCTGGAACCCCGACGGCACGCTGGCGAGCGAGACGCAGCGCATCCGCACCTACGCGGGGACGGACACCGTCTCCCACGCCTACCGGCTCGACTTCGAGTACGACCTCGACGGGCGGCGCACCGCGCTGATCCACCCCGGCAACATCTCTCCGAGCGCGCCGGAGCGCGACACCACCCGCTACGGGTACGACCCGGTGACGGGGGCGCTCGCCACCGTCGCGGGGCGCGCGGGCTACGCCTTCGAGTACGACGTGGCCGGGCGCACGACCCGGCTCTCCCGCGGGGCCACGCACGAGACCTTCGGGTTCGACGCCGCTGGGCGGATGTACGAGCGCCACGAATGGAGCGGCGGCACCGAACTGCATCGCGACCTCACGAGCTTCGACCCCGCCACGGGCGACGTGACGCAGGTGAGCACCTCGCGCGAGACGGTGCTGCAGGGGCGCCGCGGGCTGGGCGCGCTGGGGTGGGTGGACACGTACAACACGTTCAAGGGCACGCGCAACGTCGAGTACTACCAGACGGACCCGCTGGCGAACCAGGTCTACACGCGGATGGACGCCTACGGCACCACGGACGTCGCCCCGGCGCTGCACGACAACGAAGCCGTGGTGCACGGCTACCAGCCGGGGACCGGGCGCTTGGTGAGCACGGCCAACGTCAACTCCGCGGGGCCTTACGAGGTCTCGGTGTACGATGCCGCGGGAAACCAGTACTTCCGCGCGGGCATCCGCGTCGTGACGACCCCCTACACGATCGGCACGACCTCCAACGCGCACGCCAAGCTGCGCGACGAGACGGCGATGTACTACGGCGCGGACGACCGCCTGCGCGTGGCCGATCGGCGGACCTGCCTGTACTTCGACCAGACCGATACCACCGCCGTTTGCGACCTCACGCGGGTACCGGCGTACGAGAACCGCAGCGCCTTCGAGGAGTACCGCTACGACGCGCTGGGCCGTCGCGTGCTGGTGCGCACGAGGAGCGAGTTCGCCTGCACGCAGTTCTGCCTGAACACGCTCCGCCGCACGGTGTGGGACGGCGACAAGGTGCTCTACGAGATCAGCGCGCCCGGCGGCAGCGGCGCCAGCGCGGCGCAGATGGAGGCGGACACGGGCCTTGCGGCGCCGCTGTTCACGGGGAACAACGGCACCGGCGTAAACGTCTTCTTCCCCTATGGCCGCATCCTCTACGAGCACGGCAGCGGGCTCGACGCGCCGCTGGGCGTGGTGCGGATGGAGTACAGCGACACGCTCCATGGCCCGCAGGTGATCCTGCCGCACGCCAACTGGCGTGGCAGCTACGACCGGGGCACCACGCTGGGCTACTGCTATGTCTATGGAAGCAACGGCAGCGCGGTGCTTCCCCCGCCCGACTCCACTCCCAGCGGCGGCGACCGCATCCGCCCCGTCGGCGGCACGTGGGGAGGAAGTGCCGAGCACTGCATCAACGTCGACTGGCCCGCCGCGTACACCTGGAGCGCGCTCCAGTACCGCCGCGGCTACAGCGGCCCCGTGTCATGGATGGGCAGCCTCATCTACGAGAGCCGCGACGCCAGCGGCCTGTACTACCGCCGCAACCGCTACTACGATTCCGAGAAGGGCCGCTTCACGCAGCAGGATCCGATCGGGCTCGCGGGCGGGGTGAACGTGTACGGGTTCGCGGCAGGCGATCCGATCTCGTACGGCGATCCGTACGGCTTGAGCTGCAAAGACAAGCGAGGAAAGGTGATTCCGTGTCCGCCCAGCCGGGGAACGGCGGGCGAGGTCTCGCGCAATGGGGGGGGCCGCGTTCAGGGGCCGGGTTCCGCGACCGTCACGTTCGGCGGCCTCGCCGCCGTGGCCGCATACACCATTGGATACACGGTAGCCGGCGGCGTTTACATGGACTCTCACGGGATTGGCGTCTATGGCAAGTACGGAGCCGCACCGGGCGTGGATATCGCCGCGGGCGTCGAGGGGGGCAACTCGGCGAGCTTGTCGTCCTTCTCCGGAGCGTCCGTAGGGATGTGTGGGGGTACGTTCATCGCGAGCGGATGCGTGACGAAAAATGAAGCCGGAACAACAGGTTCCGGAAGCGTGTCCATCGGCCCGACGGAGGTGACCCCGGTTAGTTTCCACGCAGAGATCTCCAACACGGTCGTCTCCCGCTACCTAGTGAGGTTTCCGGATAGCAGTCGTGTGGTCACGGTTCCGCCGTACGCCGCCCAGCAAGACGGCACGAGCTGGGTGCGGAAGCAGTGAAGGCGGTGGAAGTCGTTACGGTCCGCGATTCCCCTTGAGCCCGAGACAGGGTGCGATGCAAGAGTACAAAGTGGTCTACGATGCCTCGACGGAGGTACTTTCGGAGTGGGCGCTCCCTGCAGTCCTGCTCGTCCTCGTCGCGGTGGGCCTCGTCGTCTGGCGCTATCCAGGCCTGCTGGGACGGCCGTTCGAGGTGATCGGACGGTCCGTGGGGGCCATTTTCGCCTGCGTAGCCGCGTTGCTGTTCGTGATCGCCGCGACCACACTTTACATGGACAATTCGCGGTTGCGCGCCGCATTGCAGACTGGCTCGTACAGGGTCGTCGAGGGCATCGTCACCGATTTCGTTCCGGGAGATCCGGGTGACCATTTCGCGGAGAGCTGGAGCGTCCGCAGCGGAACGAGCGTGCACCACTATCAATACGTGGCGTCGCAGGCGACTCCGGGCTACAGGCGCACCCTTCCACATGGAGGGCAGATCCGTAACGGCCTCCGTGTCCGGATCGCCGAAGTGGACGGCAGGATTGCCCGACTGGAAATCCGGCGCTAGCACACGCTAGCACAAGGATCCGGTATAAAATAAAATGGATCGGCCTCACGCAGACTTGCGGAGCCGCAGCGATCCAGCCGCAGTCCGTTCCGACAGGTAGTTCCAAGGTCTTATGATAGAGAATCGGCTTCTGCCCAAGCCCGATCAGTGATCACCTCATCGCCCGTAGGCCAACTCGACCAAGCGGCATTACATGACTAACCCTGGCTTATTCACGCAGAACGGAATTGAGGGGCTATAGTCGGAAAACACCCATGTCGCATCCTCTTGGGCTGCGGTAAGATGGGAGTTGCGAAGCAACCATCCGACCACAGTTCCGCGAATCCACGACATGCTGTGGCGCGGCTTCATGCGCGCGCTGAACCACCGCTACCCGGCCCGCGGCTCGCCCCTGCTCCGGACCCTGCCCGATCCAGCGTAGGACCCCTCGGGCGGGGAGTCGAAGAACCGGAGCTCTCCAGGAAATCCATGACGGGGCTTGGGGAAGGGTACTGCGCTCTAAAAAGCCGCGTGGACCGTGTGGGCTGGCTCCGACACGCTGGCAAAGCTGACTATTGGAATACTCGTCGGCTACGTGAGTAACCGAGGCTCATGGAGCAAACGATGGCCTACAGACAACGAATATGGGCCGGCTGGTCTGGGAAGGTCAGCTCTCGGACGGTACAGTCCCTGGCCTGCTCATCCGCTCCCTGGAGAAGAACTGATGCCGTCACCGAATAACCGGTTCGCATTCTGGCAAGCCTTGACCAGTCGAGAGCCGTGGTGGCCAACCCCTCTCTTTGTTGGTCTGGCAACGGTCCTCGGAATCCTTCTGACGCTGAGGAAAGGAATCCTCGTAGGTGCAGTTGTCGCAGTGTCTGTGCTGCTTCTCAAGGAGGTGATGTTTCATTTGGTTCGGCGTTCAAAGAGAACTCGCCATTAGTACTTCCACGGCAGTTGTGTGAGGCTAGACCGGTGAGCCCGGGCGCCTGAGTGGGCATGGTGGATCTCCGGAGCTGCTTGGACACACTGCGAATCGCGGCCCTGGGCTCGGTGCCCGGGGCCGCTCGCGTTCTGTCGCTAACGCGTTACGTCGCGGCGCCTTGACTCCGAATGATGTACCAATTGACTTTGACTTTATTGTGCGTGACGGCACACCAGTGTCCGGCCATAAGTCGAAGAGCCGCAACGGCGGCACCTGGGGCGGCAGCGCCGAGCACTGCATCAACGTCGACTGGCCCGCCGCCTACACCTGGAGCGCGCGCCAGTACCGCCGCGGCTACAGCGGCCCGGTGTCGTGGATGGGCAGCCTCATCTACGAGAGCCGCGACGCCAGCGGCCTGTACTACCGGCGCAACCGCTACTACGATTCCGAGAACGGCCGCTTCACGCAGGAGGATCCGATCGGGCTAGGAGGCGGGATGAACGCCTACGGGTTCGCGGGCGGGGATCCGATTTCCTATCATGATCCCTATGGACTATGCCCGGAGATCCCAGGTACGACCGCCCCTTGCAGTTTCTTCGCGGTCGTAATGGGCGAAGCAAGGGGTGCGTCGAAAGACTTTCAGGTTGCGGTAGCCAGTGTCATCAGAAACCGGGCGATGAAAGTCGGGGGAGACTACGATCGTGTGATCTGGGCTCCCAATCAGTTCACCTCTACGAACTTGAGTGACTCAAACAACGGTGTGGTCCAAGCCACGATTTTCGACGGAACTGTGACTCCACAGGTTCGGGACGTGGTAGAAGGTGTCTACACAGGCCAGATCGGGGACAGCACCTCAGGGGCGTTGCTCTATTATAGTCCGCAGTCGATGAGGCCGGCCAACAGTACGCCCCCGTGGCGTTTTGGGGAGTTGGAACAAACTCTTGATCTGGGAAACGAAGGAAAATTTTACAAGTGCAAGAGCGGAACCTCGTGCTGGCAGAGACCACAGAAAGGCCGGCCAGCTCCTCATACGTCGAGCGGCGCCTATCCCGTTCAGGAGGATGAGAAATGAATCGCCTGTTCGTTGCCGCACTGAGTATAAGCCTCCTCGGCCTGGCATGTAGCAAACAGACGGGATCTGGCTCATCGCCACACAACTGCTCTGTGGATTCTGCGTCGTTGGCTCAAATTGCGCGGGCGAGCCTAACAAGCCTCGGCATTCCAGGTCCGAACGCTGACGTTCCAATAGAAGTTCAGCAACGTCCGATGCGGCTTCCCGGTTCTGAACGTTTGATCGTCACTGCTTCTTGGGGTGGGCCGTCGAACGGGGCCATCCTGTTGGGCAACTGCTCGGGAGCGATCCTGGGTGGAGAGAGGTCAGGGTTCGCTCTCAGCATGGAGCCCATTGTTGTTGGTCCCGAACGGAATTTGATAAAGTTGCGTGCGATTACGGGAACGGGCACTGGCTGGAGGCAGGAGAGAATCAGTCTCTACGAAACGCACCCGCAACATGTGGCAATGGTTTGGACTGGAGTCGTAGCCGAGACCTCCTACCAAGCCAGTTCCGTAGGAGCGTTCGAGGAAACTGGTGAATTGACGTATCTCAATGCTGATTCGCTCGTGTACCTGACCACGCGCTTCCCTGTGGCTATGACGGAAGATGGCCATTGGAGCCGAGACGTCGCCCATGCAGAACGAAAGGTAAGAACGTACTACTGGAACTCCGAGCATTATAAATATGAGATCCGCTCGACAGGCATCTAGGTGTAACCAATCCGCCTTTTACAAATGCGGAAGGACAGCGGCAAATCGTGTCACCTTCAACTTTGTAGTCTTAGTCTTGCCAGCTTTAGACAGGCTTCCGGTCGTTCGGCGGGGCGGCGGCGCGACGATCGAGGATGTTGTCGGCCACGAGATCCATGCCCATGTCATGGGTTTATTATAACCGAGTTCCGTGGGGGTGTATCGACCCCACCTGCTCGGTTCCGGCGCGTGCTCGTGCGCACCCGCAGCGAGTTCGCCTGCCAGATGCTCTGCCTGAACACGCTGCGCCGCACCGTGTGGGACGGCGACCAGGTGCTCTACGAGATCAGCGCTCCCGGCAGAAACGGCCAGGCGGTCCGGGATTTCTCCACGCAGAGACGCGG
>DASYJZ010000445.1:0-2363 GCA_035995965.1 Longimicrobium sp.
CTGGTCGCGCACGTCCTGCCCAGGCGGCTGGGGTGGCTGGCGCGCTTCGCCGAGCTCCCGGCGAGCCGGCTGACCGGTCTCCTCGCCATCGCCGAGGACCAGCCGAGGGCGGAGAACCGCGTCCGCGTCGACCCCACGCGCCCCGACGCCTACGGGCTGCCGAAGCTGGTGCTGGAGCACCGCTACAGCCCGCGCGACCTGGCGGCGCGCGCCTTCATGGTGCGCAAGGCGAAGCAGGTGCTGCGGCGCGCCGGGGCGCTCTTCTTCTTCACGTGGCCCGTCTCCACCTTCTCGCACGCGGTGGGCACGGTGCGCATGGGCGACGATGAGCGCACCGCGCCGCTGGACCCGGACTGCCGCTTCCGCGGCCTGGAGAACCTGTACGTGACCGACGGCAGCGTCTTCCCCACCTCGGGCGGGGTGAACCCCAGCCTCACCATCTCCGCCAACGCCATGCGCGTGGGCCGGGTGATCGTCCGCGCGCTCACCGGCGCGTCCGCGGGAGCCGCCGCGGCGGAAGGGGGGCGCTGATGGCGGGGGACAGCGGGATCGGGATCGCGTTCCTGGGCTGCGGCTTCGCGACCACCATCCACGCGAAGCGGCTGAAGTCCCACCGCGAGGTGCGGAGGTACTTCGCCAGCCGCGACCGCGCGAAGGCCGAGGCGTTCGCGCGGAAGTACGGCGGCGGCGCGTTCGGCTCGTACGACGAGGCCATCCGCGACCCGCGCGTGGACGCCGTGGTCGTCGCCACCCCGCCGAGCTCGCACCTGGAGCTGACGCTGGCCGCGCTGGCCGCCGGGAAGCACGCGGTGGTGGAGAAGCCGCCCTTCCTGCACGCGGCGGACTTCGAGACGGTGCGGGCGGCGAAGGAGGCGGCGGGGCGGCGGGTGCTGATCGCCGAGAACTACTTCTACAAGCCGCTGGCCGAGGCGCTGCGCGAGACCATCGCCTCCGGCGCGCTGGGAACGGTGCGCATCGTCACCGTCAACGCGCTGAAGCAGCAGAAGGTGAAGGACTGGCGCGGCGACGCGGCGCTGAGCGGCGGCGGCGCGCTGTACGAAGGGGGGATCCATTGGATCGACTTCTTCGCCAACCTGGGGATGGAGGTCACCGGGGTGCAGGGCTTCCGCCCCGGCGGCGACGACGGCACCCCGGACCGCTCGATGGTGGTGGCGTTCACCTACGCCAACGGCGCGGTCGGCACCCTCTACTATTCGTGGGAGACGCCGGTGCTGATGAAGGGGCTGCACCTCTCCGCCGTGTATGGCACCGAGGGGGTGGCGAGCTTCGAGTCCAACGGCATCTTCCTCTCCGTGCGCGGCCGCAAGCGCGGCCTGCGCGCGCCGTCGCTCGACATCGCCGGCTACGCGGGGATGTGGCGCGACTTCGTTCCCGCGCTGATCGCGAACCGCGAGCCGCGCTTCGACTTCGACAAGGCCCGGCGCGACCTGGTGCTGACCGAGGCCGTCTACCGCTCACTCGGCCGGGACCTCTCCGTCCCCGGCCTCACCACATAGATCCCTTGGCGATGACCATCCTGATCGGACTGCTGGCGGGCGCCCACACCTCCTCGTGGGGGATGTACAAGGACGCGCCACACGAGGGCTTCACCCTGCCCAAGTACTTCCGCAGCATCGTCGTATCGACGCTGATCGCGCTGTTCATCGACCGCGTGGTCGGCTTCCGGCCGGACACCTTCGCGCACGCCGCCGTGTTCTTCGGGATGGTGTATGCGGGCGAGCGGCTGCTGGTGGAGCTGTGGAAGACCTTCATCCGCGAGGAAGATCAGGGCAAGTACTTCATCCCGATGCAATTCGGGGTCTTCGGCGTGCCGGTGAAGAGCCGCGCCGTGCGCTGGTCGATCCTGGCCGCCGTGGTGGCGGTGATCGTGGTCACGGTGTGCGGCGTCACCCGGCTGCAGGCGGCCTACCCCGGCACGCCCAGGGTGCTGGTGCTGCTGCTGGCGAGCGCGGGCGGCTGGTTCAGCGCCTTCGGCGGCGCGTGGAAGGACGCGCCGAAGGAGGGGTTCGAGACCTTCAAGTTCTTCCGCAGCCCGTTCATCGCGCTCACCTGGAGCACGGTGATGGCGTTCCTGGACTCGCACTGGGTGTTCATCGGGCTGGCGGGGATCGGCTACACGGTGGCGACCATCGAGACGTACAAGACCTTCTTCTTCCCCAACAAGCCGCGCGGCAAGTTCGCCGGCAAGCCGATCCTGTTCCCGAAGATCCTGGAGCAGCGCAAGTACGTCGCGGTGCTCTACGCCTGCATCTGGGCCGCGGTGGCGACCAACCTGGTGCTCGGCCTCATGGGTCCGCGCGACGGCCTGCTGCCGTAACAGAATATCTCACGCAGAGACGCGG
>DASYJZ010000446.1:0-7314 GCA_035995965.1 Longimicrobium sp.
GGCGTGGTCTTCGACCCCTTCCAGTTCTTCGCGGAGTACGATGCGCTGGTGGCGCGCGGCATCGACGTGGACGGACGGGTGGGGGTGAGCGGGCGCGCGCACCTGCTGCTGAGCTACCACAAGGTGCTCGACCGCGCCGCCGAGGCCAGCCGCGGCGCGGGGAAGATCGGCACCACCGGCCGCGGGATCGGACCCGCGTACGAGGACAAGGTGGCGCGCCAGGGGATCCGCGTGGCCGACCTGCGCGACCCCGTGCGCGCCGAGGAGCTGCTTCGCCGCGCCGCCGAGCGCGTCGACCGCAAGCTCACCCTCTTCGACAGCGGCGAGACCATCGACGCCGACGCGCTGGTGGGCGAGGTGCTGGGCATCCGCGAGCGGCTGCTGGGGCTGATGGTCGACACCGGCCGGGTAATCCAAGACGCGCTGGACGACGGGAAGCGCGTGCTCCTGGAGGGCGCGCAGGGCGCGCTGCTGGACGTGGACCACGGCACCTACCCGTACGTGACCTCGTCCAACACGACAGCCGGCGGCGCGGGGCTGGGCGTCGGCATCGGCCCGACCATGATCGACGAGGTGGTGGGCGTGGTGAAGGCCTACACCACCCGCGTGGGCGAGGGCCCCCTGCCCACGGAGTTCCCGTCGCCGCTGCAGGAGGAGATCCGCGCCAAGGGCGGCGAGTTCGGCGCGACCACGGGCCGCCCCCGCCGCTGCGGCTGGTTCGACGCGGTGGTGGTGCGCTACGCGGCGCTGGTGAACGGCCTCACCGGCCTCGCCGTCACCAAGCTCGACGTGCTCGACGGCCTGCCGGAGCTGAAGATCGCCACGCGCTACCAGGCCGGCGGCGAGTCGCTCGCCGACTTCCCCGGCGACCTGGCGCTGCTCGAGGACGCCGTCCCCGAGTACGAGTCGCTCCCCGGCTGGAGCGAGAGCACCTCCGACGCGCGCCGCTGGGAAGACCTTCCCGCGGCCGCGCACCGCTACCTGCGGCGGCTGGAGGCGCTGACCGGCGTCCCCATCCAGTACGTCTCCGTCGGCACGCGCCGCGACCAGATCATCCACGTGGGGCGGTGACGGCCCCTCACCCCGGTTGCCGCGTGGCCGGGCGGAAGCCGCTGAGAGCTTAAGCCCGCGGTGTCGTTGCAGTTAACCTCTCCCATGTGGTTTGTGAGAGGTCGAAAAACAGGTGAGACGGCAGTTTGTCTCTCCTGTTTTTCGGGTGAGGGGTCCAGCCGCGGACGCGCTTGGAGCAGATCGTCCACGTGGGTTGTGAGGAGATAGAATCGTGCTGAACTCCAATACGGCTGATGATCTTGAAGCCGGGTACGCCGAGATGGCCGCCGACGAGCCGGCGGAGGCTGCGGCTCTGGAGTGGATCGAGGGATTGATTGGAGATATTTCTGACGAAGCCGAGCCAGCTTCATTGCAGAACGCGAAGGTGCACGCTTGAACCAGGCTGACGGAGCGACGGCCCTCGATACGGAGGTGGAGGCGGCGCTGGCGCGCGTGAAGCCGTCGGTGCGGGCACTGGGGGCGTACACCCTGCGGCCGTACGAGCCGCGCATCAAGCTCAACCAGAACGAGAGCCCGTACGACGTCCCCGACGAGATCAAGGCGCGCATCGCGCGGCGGCTGGAGCATCGGCCGTGGAACCGCTACCCGCCGTTCGTCGCCCAGGGCTTCATCTCCGCCGTCGCCGAAGCGACGGGGTGGGCGGAGGACGGGGTGCTGGTCGCCAACGGCAGCAACGAGCTGATCCAAGCGGTGCTTGCCGTCACCGTCTCCGCCGGCACGCGCGTCGTCATCCCCGAGCCGACGTTCACGCTCTACCGGCTGATGACGGAGGTGAACGGCGGCACCGTCGCTTCGGTGCCGCTGACCGCGGATCTGCGCTTCGACGTAGACGCCATCGTCCGCGCGGCGCGGGAGACGGATGCGGCGGTGATCGTGCTCTGCTCGCCCAACAACCCCACCGGGTGCTGGCTGACGGAGGAGGAGGTCGTCCGCATCCACCACCAGACGGACGCGCTGGTGCTGCTGGACCAGGCGTACGTGGAGTTCGGCGGATACGACGGCATCCCCCTGCTGGAGGGGCGCCCGCGGCTGGTGGTGCTGCGCACCTTCAGCAAGGCGATGGCGATGGCGGGGCTGCGCGCCGGGTACATGCTCGCGCACCCCGCGCTCGCCGCCGAGGTGCACAAGGCCAAGCTGCCGTACAACGTGAACTTCTTCACCGAGGTCGCTGCCGCCGAGGTCCTCCGCGGCCGGGCGCTGCTGGCCGCCAACGTCGAGAAGATCCGCGTCGAGCGCGACCGGCTGCTGCGCGAGCTGGGCCGCATCCCCGGCCTTCGCGTCTTCGACAGCGCGGCCAACTTCGTCCTCTTCCGCGTCGAGACGCCGCGAATCACCCACACCGCGGTGTTCGACGCGCTGCTGGGCGAGCACGGCATCCTGGTGCGCGACGTGAGCCGCTACCCCATGCTGGACCACTGCCTGCGGGTGAACGCGGGCACGCACGACGAGACCGGCGCGTTCCTCGACGCGCTCCGCACCATCATGAGCGAGGCGCGATGAGCCGCACGGCACGGCGGGAGCGGAAGACGAAGGAGACGGAGATCCGCGCGTCCCTCGACCTGGACGGCGCCGGCGACGCGCGGGTGGCCACGGGGATCGGCTTCTTCGACCACATGCTCGAGGCGCTCGCCCGCCACGGGCTCTTCGACCTCGAGGTGGCGTGCAGCGGCGACCTGCACGTGGACGCGCACCACACGGTGGAGGACGTGGGCATCGTGCTCGGCGGCTGCTTCCTGGACGCGCTCGGCGACAAGCGGGGGATCGTGCGCTTCGCCGACGCGACGGTGCCGCTGGACGAAGCGCTGGTGCGCGCGGTGGTCGACGTCTCCGGGCGGCCCTACCTGCACTTCGACGTGCCGCTCCCGCTGGACCAGCCGCGCATCGGCGAGTTCGACGTGGCGCTCAGCGCCGAGTTCTGGCGCGCGTTCGCCACCGAGGCACGGTTGACGATGCACCTGGACGGCTACGGCGGCGACAACGCGCACCACGTGGTCGAGGCCACCTTCAAGGCCGCCGCCCGCGCGCTCGACGCCGCCACCCGCATCGACCCGCGCCGCGGCGACGCGGTGCCGAGCACCAAGGGCGCGCTGTGAGCCGCAAGCGGGTCATCCTCCTCAACTACGGCGCGGGGAACCTGCGCTCCGTGGCGAAGGCCTTCGAGCACGAGGGCGCCGACGTCCGCCTCACCGCGGACCCCGACGAGGCGGCGGCCGCGGAGCGGCTGGTGCTCCCCGGGCAGGGGCATTTCGGGCAGTGCATGACGCGGCTGGAGGAGGCCGGGCTGGCGGACGCGGTGCGCGGGCACGTGGCCGCGGGGCGCCCGTTCCTCGGCATCTGCGTGGGGATGCAGTTGCTGTACGACGGGAGCGAGGAGGCGCCCGGCGTCCCCGGCCTGGGGCTGTTGCCCGGGACCGTCCGCCGCATCCCGACGGAGCTGCCGTTGCCGCACGTGGGCTGGAACGCGGTGGAGTTCGTCCGCGCCGCCGAGGCCGATCCGCTGCTGGAGGGCGTCGCCGGTCCGGAGCCGCGGTACTTCTACCACGTGCACAGCTACGCGGTGTTGGAGAGCGACGGCGAGCACGTGCTCGGCCGCTGCACCTACGGCGACGCCTTCGCCAGCATCGTCGGCCGCGACAACGTCCGCGGGATCCAGTTCCACCCCGAGAAGAGCCAGGAGGACGGGCTGCGGATTTTGAGGAATTTCGTGGGGATGTAGGCGCGGCGGAGCTGACAGATCGATGGGTGGGATAAGACGACGGGTTGGAAACCCGCCGCTGGAACGGCACGAAGTCCGCCTTCGCGGACTCGACCTAGGCGGTTTCGCGCGCCCCAGCTTGGGTGTCATTCTGAGGCCCGGCCACACGGACCAACCTTGCCACGATATCCACAGGGCCAAAGAATCTAATCGCGGACGCCACGTGGCCTCAGCGCGGTAGCGGCACTTTTGGCCGGCGCGGGCTCTCCATCCGACTAGCGCATTGGCTAAGGAGGCACCGATGGACAAAGGAACGGGCAAGCCGTCAGACGAAGGGGACGAGGAGCCCGTCGTCGACCTCTTTACGTTCCTCCAAGCTTCGCCTCTCGCACAAGCGATCGCGGAAGAAGGAATCGACTTTGAGGTCGACCGCTCCGTCGACGTCGACCGCGACATCGGACTCTCTGACGATGACGAACCGAGCTGATGCCTGAGCGCGCCGTCTTCTACAAGGGCCACGGGCTGGGGAACGACTACATCGCGCTGGAGATGGAGGCGCTCCCGTTCGACCTCACGCCCCCCGCGGTCCGCCTGCTCTGCGACCGCAACACCGGCGTGGGCTCCGACGGCATCCTGGCCGCCGTGCCCGCCGCGGCGGCCGACTTCGGGCTGCGCATCTTCAACCCCGACGGGACGGAGGCCGAGAAGAGCGGCAACGGCATCCGCATCTACGCCGCCTACCTGCTGGACCGCGGCCGCGTGCGCGTGGGACCGCCGTTCACGGTGGAGACCCCCGGCGGCGTGGTGCGCGTCCGCATCGTGGACGAGACGGAGGACGGCGTGTTCGACGTGGAGGTGGAGATGGGCACCGCGTCGTTCCGCAGCGCCGACGTGGGGCTCGCCGGGCCCGACCGCGAGACCGACGACGAGGCGCTGGAGCTCCCCTCGGGCGACCGTGTGCTGATCAACACCGTCTCCATCGGCAACCCGCACTGCGTGGTCTTCCAGGACGAGCTCGACGTGGAGGAGCTGCGCCGCCGCGCGCCGCAGGTCTCCACGCATCCCGACTTCGCGCGCGGCACCAACGTGCAGTTCGCCGTCGCCGCCGAGCCCGACGCGGTGGACGCCTGGGTCTGGGAGCGCGGGGCGGGGGAGACCCGGGCCTCGGGCTCCAGCGCCTGCGCCGTCGCCGCCGCCGCCGTGCGCCGCGGGATCGTGAGCGAGCGCCAGGTGGCCGTGCGCATGCCCGGCGGCACCCTGCAGGTGGAGGTGCGAGAAGACTGGAGCCTGGTCCTGCGCGGCCCGGTGGAGGGCGTCTGCCGCGGCGAGCTGACCGAGGGGATGGTGGCGCGGCTGCGCAGCCTGGGGTTCGTATGAGCCTGGCCAAGCGCATCATCCCCTGCCTGGACGTGAAGGACGGGCGGGTGGTGAAGGGGATCCAGTTCGAGGCGCTGCGCGACGCGGGCGACCCCGTGGAGCAGGCGATGCGCTACGACGCGCAACGCGCCGACGAGCTCTGCTTCCTCGACATCACCGCCAGCCACGAAGGACGCCAGTCGACGCTGGAGATGATCCGCCGCACCGCGGACAACGTCTTCATCCCGTTCACCGTGGGCGGCGGCGTGCGCTCGGTGGACGACTTCGTGGCGATCCTCGGCGCCGGCGCGGACAAGGTGTGCGTCAACACCGCCGCCGTGCAGGACCCGGAGTTGGTGGCGCGCGCGGCGGACCACTTCGGCGCGCAGTGCGTGGTGGTGGCGGTCGACGCGCGGCGCGCGACGCCGGAGGAGATGGAGCGCACCCCCTCGGGCTTCGAGGTGTTCACCCACGGCGGCCGGCGGGGGACGGGGATCGACGCCGTCGCCTGGGCGGAGCGCGTGGAGCGCTTGGGCGCCGGCGAGATCCTGCTCACCTCGATGGACCGCGACGGCACCCGCGACGGCTACGACCTGGAGCTGGTGCGCGCGGTGAGCGGCGCGGTGCGCATCCCGGTGATCGCGTCGGGTGGGGCGGGCGCGCTGGAGCACCTGGACCAGGCGCTCGCCGCCGGGGCGCACGCGGTGCTGGCCGCGTCCATCTTCCACTTCGGCGAGTTCACCGTCGCCGAGGCGCGCCGCTACCTGGCCGCGCGCGGCCACCCGGTGCGCGGGTAGGCAGCGGCGGCTCGGTGGACGCGTCCACAGCAGTGCGCGACCGAGGCTTACCCCCGCCCGTCCGCCTTTCCGGGGAGGGGGTTGCCGTGGACGCGCTCTCAAGCATCGCTTCTTTGCCGCGCCCGGCCCAGTCCATGCAGAGGCCGGCGCTTCGAGTTTCGCCCACCAGGGAAGGCATTCAGGGATGATTCAGACGGAGGAGACCCGGTTGACACACATGGTTCGCAGGTGGCTGCGCCCACTCGCCGCCACCACCCTGCTCGCGATGGCCGCCGCATGTGGCGGAGACAACGGCGGCGCGGCCGCCGGCCAGCGGGGGAAGGACGGAAAGGCGGGCGACCGGGCCGGGCAGCAGCGGGGCAATACCGGGCAGGCGCAGAGCCAGCCGGCGCCGGTGCGGACCGCCTACGGGAAGACGGCGGCCGAGTCGCTGCAGTGCTTCCAGCGGCTGCAGGCGCGGCTCGACTCCGCCGCCAACGTGCTGAGGGCCGACTCCACGGCCAAGCGGCCGGGCGCGGGGCGCGACCCGGTGTTCGCGAAGGAGCAGGGGTGGTATCCCACCAAGGAGCAGTTCCGGGACGGCGACCTCCTCCCCTGCCATCGCATCGTCGCGTACTACGGCAACCCGAGCTCCACCCGGATGGGCGCGCTGGGCGAGTTCCCGCGCGACGAGATGCTGCGGCGCCTGCAGGGCGAGGTCCAGCGCTGGAACCAGGCCGACCCCGGCAGGCCCGTGATCCCGGCGCTGCACCTGATCGCGGTGGTGGCGCAGGGCGCGCCCGGCCCGTCGGGGCACTACCGGGCCCAGATGCGCGACCAGGCGGTCGACTCCATCTACCAGATGGCCAGGTCGATCAACGCGATCATGCTGCTCGACGTGCAGGTGGGCACCGACGACATCCGCAACATCATGCCGCGCTTCGAGAACTTCCTGAAGCGCCCCGACGTCCACTTCGCGGTGGACCCCGAGTTCTACATGCGCGGCGGGGTGGTGCCGGGCCGCAGGATCGGGACGATGTACGCGGCCGACATCAACTGGGTGACGGACCAGCTCGCCCGCATCGTGCGCGAGAACAACCTGCCGCCCAAGGTGCTGGTGATCCACCGCTTCACGCGCAACATGGTGCCCGACGCGGAGAACATCCGGCTGCGCCCGGAGGTGGAGCTGGTGATGGACATGGACGGGTGGGGCGCGCCCTGGCTGAAGTACGACAGCTACCGCGACTACATCGTCCGGCATCCCGTGGAGTTCACCGGGTTCAAGCTCTTCTATCACAACGATACCAAGAAGGGCGATCCGCTGATGACGCCGCGCGACGTGCTGGGCCTCTGGCCTCAGCCGCTGTACATCCAGTACCAGTAGGGCGACGCCGGTAGATGGCACCGGGGCCCCTC
>DASYJZ010000447.1:0-11328 GCA_035995965.1 Longimicrobium sp.
CGGGAGGGAGCCGCCGAAGGCGAGCTCGGTGACTGGGGCGAAGTCGTAACAAGGTAGCCGTAGGGGAACCTGCGGCTGGATCACCTCCTTTCTGGAGCCGCGAGTAAGCCCGGCAACGGGCAGAAAGCGCTCACGAGTCGAGCGTCCTGAAAAACAAGCACTCCTCAATCCTGGTTGTCGTCAAGCGATTGACAACTTGGGTCGTGGGAATTGGGTGTTGTGTTGGTAAGCGTCTTAGGTAAGGCGCGAGAGCACCAACGCGTGTGTCGATCTGGGAAATCGGTGGACCGGTGTCGAGCCACGTCTTGCGAGAGGCGTGCGAAGATATCGGTCAAGCGAACAAGGGCGCACGGTGGATGCCTTGGCACGGACAGGCGAAGAAGGGCGCGACAAGCTGCGAAAAGCCTCGGGGAGCCGCACGTAGGCGTTGATCCGGGGGTGCCCGAATGGGGAAACCCGGCGAGAGTCATGTCTCGTCACCCGCTCCTGAATCCATAGGGAGCGAGGAGCCAACGGGGAGAACTGAAACATCTAAGTATCCCCAGGAAGAGAAATCAAACGAGATTCCCCCAGTAGCGGCGAGCGAACGGGGAGAAGCCCAAACCAGGCCTTCGGGTCTGGGGTTGTAGGGTCCAGGCGGGGGCAACCCGTCTGCACGTGGAGTCTAGCGGAAGCGGCCTGGAACGGCCCGCCAGAGAGGGTGAGAGCCCCGTATGCGAAAGACTCCGTCGGCAGATGGCCTGGATACCTGAGTACGGCCGGACACGAGGAATCCGGTCGGAACCCGGGGGGACCACCCTCCAAGGCTAAATACTCGTCCGTGACCGATAGTGCACCAGTACCGTGAGGGAAAGGTGAAAAGAACGCCTGGCGGCGAGTGAAACAGATCCTGAAACCGTGTGCCTACAAGCGGTAGGAGGGGGACCTGGTCCCCTGACTGCGTGCCTTTTGCATTATGATCCGGCGAGTTGCTGGTCACGTGCGAGGTTAAGGTCCTCAAGGACCGGAGCCGAAGCGAAAGCGAGTCTGAACAGGGCGCCGATGAGTACGTGGCCGCAGACCCGAAACCGAAGCGATCTACCCATGGCCAGGGTGAAGCTGGGGTAAAACCCAGTGGAGGCCCGAACCCGTAACTGTTGAAAAAGTTTGGGATGAGCTGTGGGTAGGGGTGAAAGGCCAATCAAGCTCGGAGATAGCTGGTTCTCCCCGAAAACTATTGAGGTAGTGCCTCGGAGCGTGTGTCGCGGAGGTAGAGCACTGAAAGGACGCGGGGGCCCACCGGCTTACCAACTCCTATCAAACTCCGAATGCCGTGGACATGGACTCCGGGAGACAGCACACGGGCGATAATGTCCGTGTACGAGAGGGAAAGAACCCAGACCGCCGGCTAAGGCCCCGAAGTGTCGTCTCAGTGAGAAAGGATGTGGGTGTGCACTGACAACTGGGAGGTTGGCTTAGAAGCAGCCATGCCTTGAAAGAGTGCGTAATAGCTCACCAGTCAAGTGCGCCTGCGCCGATAATGGTCGGGACTCAAGACGATCGCCGAAGCCGCGGATTCGATCTCTCCCTTAGGGGAGAGATGGGATGGTAGGGGAGCGTTCCGGTAGCGGAGAAGCCAGCGTGGAAACGTTCTGGTGGAGCGGCCGGAAGTGAGGATGCCGGAATGAGTACGCGATAACGGGGGTGAGAATCCCCCGCACCGAAAGCCTAAGGGTTCCAGGGGCAGGCTCGTCCGCCCTGGGTCAGTCGGACCCTAAGCCGAGGCCGAAGGGCGTAGGCGATGGGAAGCGGGCGAACATTCCCGCACCACAGGATGTGCGTTACCACCCGCAGGGGGGACGCAGGAGTGAAAGCAGGGCCGGGCGACGGTCGTCCCGGTGCAAGGAGGTAGGCGTTGGCGGGGGATAAAAGACCCGCTCAGCCGAGACCCGATGCCGACGGAGGGGTTCGCCCTTCTGGAGTCTGCCCAACCAGGCTGCCGAGAAAAGCCTCGGCGGGGAGTGCATCCTGTGACCGTACCGCAAACGGACACACGTAGGCGAGGCGAGAAGCCTCAGGTGCTCGAGTGAACTGTGGAGAAGGAACTCGGCAAAATGTCCCCGTAACTTCGGGAGAAGGGGAGCCGGCGGTACTTGAACGCCCCTAGCGGGCGTAAGGGGAAGCCGGCCGCAGAGAATCGGCCCAAGCGACTGTTTAGCAAAAACACAGGTGTCTGCGAAGTCGTGCAAGACGACGTATAGGCACTGACGCCTGCCCGGTGCCGGAAGGTTAAGAGGAGGGGTCAGCCCGCAAGGGTGAAGCTCTGAATCGAAGCCCCGGTAAACGGCGGCCGTAACTATAACGGTCCTAAGGTAGCGAAATTCCTTGTCGGGTAAGTTCCGACCTGCACGAATGGCGTAACGACTTGGGCGCTGTCTCCTCCACAAGCTCGGCGAAATTGGAGTCTCGGTGAGGATACCGAGTACCCGCGACAGGACAAAAAGACCCCGTGCACCTTTACTGCACCCTGACATTGCTCTTCGGCACCACTTGTGTAGCATAGGTGGGAGGCTATGAAGCGGCGGCGCTAGCTGTCGTGGAGCCATCAGTGAAATACCACCCTGGTGATGTTGGAGACCTAACCTGACGCCCCTGAAGCGGGGCGAGGGACCGTGTCAGGCGGGCAGTTTGACTGGGGCGGTCGCCTCCTAAAGCGTAGCGGAGGCGCGCAAAGGTTCCCTCAGCGCGGTCGGCAATCGCGCGTAGAGAGCGTAAACGCACAAGGGAGCTTGACTGCGAGACCAACAAGTCGAGCAGGTGCGAAAGCAGGCGTTAGTGATCCGGCGGTTCCGTGTGGAAGGGCCGTCGCTCAACGGATAAAAGGTACGCCGGGGATAACAGGCTTATCGCCCCCGAGAGTTCACATCGACGGGGCGGTTTGGCACCTCGATGTCGGCTCATCGCATCCTGGGGCTGGAGAAGGTCCCAAGGGTCCGGCTGTTCGCCGGTTAAAGCGGTACGCGAGCTGGGTTCAGAACGTCGTGAGACAGTTCGGTCTGTATCCGTCGTGGGCGTTGGAAGATTGATGGACGCCGTCCCTAGTACGAGAGGACCGGGACGGACCGACCTCTGGTGTACCGGTTGTCGTGCCAACGGCAGTGCCGGGTAGCTAAGTCGGGACGGGATAACCGCTGAAAGCATCTAAGTGGGAAGCCCCTCCAGAGATGAATCTTCCCGGGAGCTAGACTCCCCTGAAGGGCCGTGGGAGACCACCACGTCGATAGGCGGCAGGTGCAGGGCGCGCGAGCGCTACAGCCGAGCCGTACTAAGGGCCCGTGCGGCTTGACCGGCTATAAACAGCCGGTCTACCGATTGGCCAGAGCACACACGCGAGGGTTAAGCTCTCGCGCGGAAACGAGGCGCATACCAACACGACACCCGAGACCCACACCCGACCTTTATGGCCGGTGGCTATGGCGCGGGGGATCCACCCGATCCCATCCCGAACTCGGAAGTGAAAACCCGCTGCGCGGATGGTACTGCCGGGGCCACCCGGTGGGAGAGTACGGCGCCGCCGGCCTATCTTTATCAGACCCACGCCCGCTTCGATTCATCTCGAGGCGGGCGTGGGTCTTTTCGTGTTGCCCCGGCTTCTACGGAACGTCTCACGCAGAGACGCGGAGGAACCGAGAGAACGTCAACCGCAGTTTCTCTCGGTTCCTCTGCGTCTTCCGTGAAACGTTCTGTTTTTTGACTTTCAGCCCGCGCGGCGTAGCTTTCCGTGGATGCAGAACGAAGAGGGAACGCGCGCGGGGATGGTGGCGCTCGTCGGCTTTCCCAACGTGGGGAAGTCGTCGCTGATGAACCGCCTGGTGGAGCAGAAGCTCAGCATCGTCACCCCGCTGGCGCAGACCACGCGCGAGCGGGTGCTGGGGATCGACACCCGCGGCGGCGTGCAGATGGTGTTCGTCGATACCCCCGGGCTGGTGGACCCGCGCTACCTCCTCCACCGCGCCATGATGCACGAGGCCACCGAGGTCATGAACGACGCCGACGTCGTCCTCCTGCTGATCGACGCCTCGCGCGGCCGCCCCGACCTCCGCGACGACGTGCTGGAGCTGGTGCGGCGCTCGCGCAAGCTGATGGTGGTCACCAACAAGATCGACGTGGCCTCGGCGGAGCAGCGGACGGCGGTACGCGCCTGGGCGAAGGAACGGCTGAACGCGGAGCCTTTCGAGGTGTCGGCCGAGACGGGGGAGGGGACCGAGCCGCTGCGCGCGGCGGTGGCGGAGCGGCTCCCGGAGTCGCCCTTCCTCTACCCGGAGGACGACGTCAGCTCGCAGCCGGTGCGCTTCTTCGTGGCCGAGCTGGTGCGCGAGACCATCTTCGAGCTGTACGAGAAGGAGGTGCCGTACAGCGTGGCGGTGAAGGTGGAGGAGTTCCGCGAGAGTGCCTCGCCGGTGTACATCCGCGCCGTGGTGTTCGTGGAGCGGCCCACGCAGAAGGCCATCCTGATCGGCTCCGGCGGCTCGGCCATCAAGCGGCTGGGGCAGGCGGCGCGCGCCAAGGTGGAGGAGTTCGTGGGGGCGCCCGTCTACCTGGACCTGTGGGTGAAGGTGCTGCCCAAGTGGCGAAAGAACCCGCTGGAGCTGCAGCGGCTGGGATTCACCCTTCCGAGGGAGGAGCGCGCGTGATGGAGAAGTGGCTGCTGGACCTGCTGGTGTGCCCGCAGTGCAAGGGCGAGCTGACGCACGAGACGGAGCCCGAGGAGTCGCTGGTGTGCCCCCGCTGCCGCCTGCGCTACGAGGTGCGCGAGAACATCCCGATCCTGCTGATCGACGAGGCCCAGCCGCTCTCCTGAGCGCCCGCGCCCGCCGGCGCGCGAACCGTTTTGTTTGACAGGAGTTTGCGCCCGGAATAGCTTTTCGTCATCCTCCAGGCTCGCCTTTTCCCCGCCTCCCGAACCGATGCCCCAGCGCGTCCTGCTGCACCACTCGCCGCACGGCCGTGCCGCGCCCCGCGTGGTGCGCGATTTCGCGGCGGCCGCCGGCTACCCGGTGGTCGAGGTGCGCAACCCGCAGGAGATCCCGGTGCGCGTGAGCCGCGTCTACCCCGCCGCGCTGGTGGTCGACGCCTCGGGCGACCCCGACGGGGCGCTGGAGCTCTGCCGGCACATGAAGCACGAGGCGTTCACCTCGGTGGTCCCCGTGATCATGTACATGGACACCCCCGGCCGCCGCGACGAGATGGTGTCGGCCGCGCTGGAGGCGGGGGCGGACGAGGTGCTGAACGGCGACCTGGACAGCCGCGAGTTCTGGCTGCGGCTGAAGCTGGCGGTGGCGCGGGCGGAGCGCGACGTGAGCGTGCACCCCACCACCCTTCTCCCCGGCACCGTGCAGATCCAGCGCGACATCGCCGAGCGGCTGCGGTCGGGGGAGAAGTTCGCGGTGTGCTACGCCGACCTCGACCACTTCAAGGAGTTCAACGACCGCTACGGCTACGTGCACGGCGACCGGGTGATCCTGATCCTCTCGCGCATCCTGCGCGAGGTGGTGCGCGCGTACAGCCCGGCGGCGTTCGTGGGCCACATCGGCGGCGACGACTTCATCTTCAACGCGCCGCTGGAGGACTTCCGCACCTGCTGCGAGGAGGTGATCGACGTCTTCAACGAGCTGATCCCCCTGCAGTACTCGGAGCAGGACCAGGCGCGGGGCTTCTTCTCGGGGAAGGACCGCCGCGGCGAGGTCTACCAGGTGCCGCTGATGACGCTCTCGATCGGGGTGGTGACCAACGAGAACCGCTCCTTCGTGCACACCGCGCAGATCAGCGAGCTGGCCACGGAGATGAAGGCGTACGCGAAGACCTTCGTCGGCTCCATCTACGTCGTGGACCGCCGCACCGACCAGCCGTGGGAGCCGCGCGGCGCGCCCGCGGCCGGCGCCGATGCACGCCCCGCGGACGCGGCGGGGGAGGAGGCCGTGGCCGCTCCCGCCGCTGTGGCGCAGGACGCGGGGGGCGCGTAGCTTGCTCGCTTCCGTCCGACCGGGCGCGCACCGACCTCCTGAAGCACACGGACCGTTCATGAACGTTCAGTGCACGAGCTGCAAGACCGTATTTCGGGTGGATCCGCGCAAGGTGCCCGCGGGAGGGGTGCGCGCCCGCTGCTCCATCTGCCGCGCCGTCTTCGACGTCCCCGCGCCCCCGGTGGAGGCGGGCGCGCCGGCCGCTCCCGCCGAGGCCCGTCCCGAGGCCGCGGCGCCCGCGCCGGCTCCGACGCCCGCCGCCGCGACTCAGCCCACTCCGACGCCGGCGCCAACTCCGGCTCCGCGCCCGCAGCCGGTGGCGACTCCGGTTGCCGCTCCGGCCGCGCCGCGGGCCCCGTCGCCCTTCGGCGCGTCCGACCCGGCGGCGAAGGCGCGGCGGCTGGCGCGGGCGCTGATCTCCGACATCGTGACCTACTTCCCCGACCGCCGTGAGCAAGCGCTCGCCGCCGGCACGCTGCGGAAGGAGTTCACGGAGGAGATCACCAAGAGCTGGCAGGAGTACATGGCCCAGGTCGGCCCGGAGATGGCGAACCAGACGCCGTACTTCCGCGAGGCGCTGAACGACATCCTTTCGAAGGGGCAGCAGGTGTTTTGACGGCAGTGCTAAGTGCCAGGTGCTAAGTGCTTAAGTGCCAGGTGCCAACGGCGAGGCTGGGGATCAGGCATCGGGTGCGGGATTGAGGGTGCGAGATGCGGTCGTGGGGTGGGAATATGCGAGTAAACTCGCGGCTACAACGGCACACTGTCCGCCTTCGCGGACACCAACGGCGCGCGCTGGACCGTCGTTGAAGTCCGCGCAGGCGGACTGCGCGCGGTTGTAGCGGCCGATCCGCGACTTCAGTCGCATCGTCGCAACAGCAAATGCATCGGCTCGCACGCAAGCCTTAGCACTTAGCACTTAGCACTTTCCTACCCAGCACTCTGGTTCCTGGCACTTTCGTTCCCCCCGACCCGGTAGTATTCTTGCGGGGTAAGAAACGGGGCCGTCCTCCGCCGGACGGCCCTTGTCGTTGCTGCAACGCCGACGCACACACGAGAACCATGATGATCGACGACCTTCGCGCGCAACTCGATACGTACCGGAACCGGCTCGCCGAGCTGAGGAGGTTCCTTTGACTGGGACAGCAAGCGCGAACGGCTGAGCCGGCTCGAAGCCCGCATGGCCGACCCCGACTTCTGGAACGACCAGGGGGCCGCCCGCGAGGTGATCGACGAGGCCAACCGCATCAAGGGATGGACCGAGCCCTGGCTGCAGATGGACGGCCGGGTGACCTCGCTCGCCGAGATGCTGGACCTGCTGGAGGCGGACGGCGACGAGGCCATGCTGCAGGAGGTGGCCGCCGAGGTAGGGCAGATCGGCCCGCAGCTAGAGGACCTGGAAGTGCGCAACATGCTCCAGGGCCCCGACGACACGCGTGACGCGCTGATCACCCTCCACCCGGGCGCGGGGGGCACCGAGAGCCAGGACTGGGCGGAGATGCTCATGCGCATGTACCAGCGCTGGGCCGAGCGCAACGGCTTCGAGGTGGAGCTGCTCGACCTGCAGGAGGGCGAGGAGGCGGGGATCAAGGACGCCACCCTGGAGATCCGCGGGCAGTACGCGTACGGCTACCTGAAGGCCGAGCGCGGCGTGCACCGCATGGTGCGCATCTCCCCCTTCGACAGCGCGGCGCGGCGGCACACCTCCTTCGCCTCCGTCTTCGTGTACCCGGTGGTGGACGACAGCATCAACATCGAGATCCGCGACGAGGACGTGGAGATGGACGTCTACCGCGCCTCGGGCGCGGGCGGGCAGCACGTGAACAAGACGTCGAGCGCGGTGCGGCTGCGGCACCTGCCCTCCGGGATCGTGGTGGCGTGCCAGCAGGAGCGCAGCCAGCACAAGAACCGCGCGACGGCCATGAAGATGCTCAAGGCCGCCCTCTACCAGCGCGCGCTGGAGGAGCAGGAGAAGGAGAAGGCCAAGCTGGAGAGCACCAAGGGCGACATCGGCTTCGGCAGCCAGATCCGCTCCTACGTCTTCCAGCCGTACACGATGGTGAACGACCACCGCACCGAGCTGAAGATCCCCGACATCCAGCGGGTGATGGACGGCGACGTGAGCCCGTTCATCCAGGCGTACCTCCGCCAGTACGGCGCCGAGCGGACGCAGTAGGGAACGACAGCCATCGCGCTGCCGGTGCGGTTGGCGCAGGCGGCGGGGAATTCAACCTCTCCTGGTGCCGGAGAGGTGGCGAGCCTGAGCGAACCGGAGAGGGCGCTGAGCGGGGGTCGACGCCAAACCCCCCGGTTCACGTGCGGCTGCGGCTATTGAATCTTTTGGCCTGTTGGGGATTGCGCACGCTCGGACATCGGCGTGGCCGGCCTCAGGATGACCTCTTCTTGCTTCTTTTTGCTTCAATCGAATGATGATCGGGATGGACGAGACTCGCGAGGGGACGGGGGGGCTTGGCGACGAGCGGGTGGTCGCGGACCGGGTGGCCAAGCTGGAGCGGCTGCGCGAGCGCGGCGTGGAGCCGTTCGCGTACGCCTATGAGCCTACGCATGCGGCCGCGGCCGCGCTCGCGGTCTACGCGCCCTGGGAGGCGGCGAAGGGCGAATCCGCCGCGGAGGGGCCGGAGGAGGTGATCCGCGTCGCCGGGCGGCTGGTGAGCAAGCGGACGATGGGGAAGAGCACCTTCGCCCACCTCGCCGACCGCAGCGGCAGGCTCCAGCTCTACTTCCGCGTCAACGACCTGGGCGACGCCTACGGGCTGCTCGACCTGCTCGACCTGGGCGACTGGATCGGGTTGGAGGGGACGCTCTTCCGCACCAGGAGCGGCGAGGTGTCGCTGCGCGTGCGCTCCTTCGAGCTGCTGGCCAAGTCGCTGCGCCCGCTCCCGCTCGGCAAGGAAGAGACGGACCCCGAGACGGGCGAGAAGCGCGTCCACTCCGGCTTCACCGACGTGCAGGCGCGGTACCGCCAGCGCTACGCCGACCTCGCCGTGAACCCCGAGGTGCGCGAGGTGTTCGTGCTTCGCGCGCGGGTGGTGTCGGCGCTGCGGCGGTTCCTGGACGAGCGCGGCTTCGTTGAGGTGGAGACGCCCATCCTGCAGCCCGTCTACGGCGGCGCGGCGGCGCGGCCCTTCGTGACGCAGCACAATGCGCTGGGGATGCAGCTCTACCTGCGCATCGCCGACGAGCTGTACCTCAAGCGCCTGATCGTGGGCGGGATGGAGCGGGTGTACGAGATCGCCAAGGACTTCCGCAACGAGGGGATCGACCGCTTCCACAACCCCGAGTTCACCATGCTGGAGTTCTACGCCGCCTACTTCGACTACGAGGCGGTGATGGCGCTCACCCAGGAGATGCTCGCCCACGTCGCCCGCGTGGCGCTCGGCGGCCGTCCGGTGCGCGTCGCCGGCGAGGAGATCGACTTCACCCGCCCCTTCCGCCGCCTCACCATGTACGAATCGCTCCGCGAGATCGGCGGCATCGACGTCGAGGCGCTCTCGGACGAGGAGATGCGCCGGCGCGTAGTCGGGCTCGGCGTGGACCGCGCGGAGGCGGCGAAGATGGGGCGGGGGAAGCTGATCGACGAGCTCTTCGGCGAGCTGGTGGAGCCGAAGCTGATCCAGCCGACCTTCATCACCGACTACCCGCGGGAGATGAGCCCGCTGGCCAAGCCCAAGCGCGGCAACCCCGAGCTGACCGAGCGCTTCGAGCTGATCGTCGCCGGCAAGGAGCTGTGCAACGCCTACAGCGAGCTGAACGACCCGATCGATCAGCGCGAGCGCTTCGAGTCGCAGGGCCGCCTGCGCGCCGCCGGCGACGAGGAGGCTCAGCAGCTCGACGAGGACTTCCTGCGGGCGCTGGAGTACGGGATGCCGCCGACCGGCGGCTTCGGGATGGGGATCGACCGGCTCTGCATGATCCTGGCGGGGCAGCCGTCCGTCCGCGACGTGATCCTGTTCCCCACGCTGCGTCCGGAGGAGCGGTGAAGGGCAGGAAGGGCAGGGGACAGGGGATAGAGGACGGGAGACAGCGGGCGGTCTCCACGTGGAAACCATTCCCGTCCTTCATCCGAGGTAATCCAGCCGTAACTGTCGTTCGGGAACAGAGCCGGGGGAACAGGTTACAGCCTGCCATGCGAACCCGTCCCGGCAGGCTGTCCCTCGTCCCCTGTTCCCTGGCCCCTGCGGTGCCGTCGTGAGCCTGGAATGGTTCATCGGCCGGCGCTACCTGGCGTCGCGGCGGGGGACGCGCTTCCTCTCGCTGATCACCCTGATCGCCATCGGCGGGGTGTCGGTGGGGGTGATGGCGCTGATCACCGTGACTGCGGTGATGACGGGGCTGCAGCAGGACCTGCGCGAGAAGATCCTGGGCGTCAACCCGCACATCTGGGTGATGACCTATGGCGAGAGCATGCGCATGGACGGCTGGGAGGGCACGCTGCGAAAGGTGCAGCAGGTCCCCGGGGTGCGCGCCGCGGCGCCGTTCATCCACACCGAGGTGGGGATCACCAACCGCGCGAACTACTCCGAGGGCGCCATCCTGCGGGGTGTGGACCCCTACCGCCCGGGGACGCCGGTGACGGACATCGGCGCGACGCTGCGCTCGCACGACATGCTTCCCGCGCACACCAAGTCCGGGCTGCCGGCGCTGGTGGTGGGCGAATCGCTGGCGACGCGGGCGAGCGTGCTCCCGGGCGACACGCTGGTGGTGATCTCGTTCCAGAACGCGAAGGTATCGCCGGTGGGCGGGCTGATGCCGACCATGCGGCAGTTCGAGGTGACGGGGACCTTCCGCACGGGGATGTACGAGTACGACAACAAGTTCATGTACACCACCATCCCCGCGGCGCAGGAGCTCACGGGGATGGGGACGTCGGTCAGCGGGATCGAGGTGCGCGTCCCCGATCCGCTCAAGGCGACCGAGGTGGCGCACCGCATCGTGGACCGCCTGGGCATCCCCTTCCGCACGGACGACTGGAAGACGATGAACGCCGCGCTCTTCTCGGCGCTCAAGCTGGAGAAGCTGGCGATGGAGCTCATCCTGCTGCTGATCGTGCTGGTGGCCTGCTTCAACATCGTCTCGACACTGGTGATGGTGGTGACGGACAAGACGCGCGAGATCGGCATCCTCAAGTCGATGGGGCTGGGGTCGCGGCGGGTGCTGCGCATCTTCATGATCCAGGGGCTGGTGATCGGGCTGGTGGGGTCGCTGATCGGCGGCGGGGGCGGGCTGCTCCTCAACTTCCTGATCGACCGCTACGAGCTGATCAAGATCCCCGGCGACATCTACTTCGTGAGCCACCTGCCGGTGC
>DASYJZ010000448.1:0-2039 GCA_035995965.1 Longimicrobium sp.
GGCGCAGCGCGGCCCTGCACCAGAGCGGTGCACCGGAGTGGTGCGCCCGCACTACAATCTCGCGGCGGTACACAATCGCCAAAACACCCAACTCGCCGCGCCGCATGGGCTTGGCGCAGGTCACAGCTGCGGCGCGGGCCATGCCCTGCTACGTGGCGAATCGAACGCAGCCGGACCGCGGGGCGCACACGCCCCCTCCGCGCCACAGCCCCCGTGGGCCGCGGCGGCGTGCTCCGTCTGCGCGCTCGATCGGCCGTGGTCCCCACCCGACGCTCGGCACCCCGGCGCCCGGCACTCAGGCCGCTCGCCACCACCACACCCGGGAGGACGTTTTCATGCGCAGAGCCACACCCCTTGCCCTCGCGGCGATCATGGTCGCCGCGGCGGCGTGCTCCGACCAGCAGCAGCCCACCGCGGTGCGCGCGCCGGGCGCCCCCGCTCCCCTCTTCTCGGCCGCGGCCGGGCACGGGATCGCGGGCTCGTACATCGTGGTGCTGAAAGACGCCCCGGTCGACCTGGCCGAAGGAGCCGGAGTTGCCGACCTGGGACGCCGCGAGGCCGCCCGCTCGGTGGCCTCCGTCACCGGCGTGAGCCCGCGCAACGTGTACGGCTCGGTGCTCAACGGCTTCTCGGCCCAGCTCAGCGCCGGGCAGCTCAACGCCCTGCGGCACAACCCGAACGTGGCGTACATCGAGCAAGACCAGGTCGTCAGCGCCAGCACCACGCAGTCGGGCGCCACCTGGGGGCTGGACCGCATCGACCAGCGCGACCTGCCGCTCTCGGGCACCTACACCTACACGCCCACCGGCGCCGGGGTGCGGGCCTACATCATCGACACCGGCATCCTCACCAGCCACTCGCAGTTCGGCGGGCGCGCCTCCATCGGCTACGACGCGGTGGGCGACGGGCGCAACGGCATCGACTGCAACGGCCACGGCACACACGTCTCCGGCACCGTGGGCGGCTCCACCTACGGCGTGGCCAAGGGCGTCACGCTGATCGGCGTGCGCGTGCTGGACTGCGCCGGCAGCGGCACCAACTCGGGCGTGATCGCGGGGATGGACTGGGTGACGGCCAACCGCGTGCTCCCGGCCGTGGCCAACATGTCGCTGGGCGGCGGCTTCAGCCAGGCGATCAACGACGCCGTGACGCGCATGACCAACGCCGGCGTGTCGCTGGCGGTGGCCGCGGGCAACGAGAACCAGGACGCCTGCAACACCTCGCCGGCGAGCGCCGCCTCGGCCATCACGGTGGGCGCCACCACCGAGACCGACGCGCGCGCCTCGTTCTCCAACTGGGGCACCTGCGTGGACGTGTTCGCCCCGGGCAACAACATCACCTCGTCGTGGTACAGCTCGACCACCGCCACCAACACCATCAGCGGCACCTCGATGGCGTCGCCGCACGTGGCGGGCGTGGCCGCGCTCTACCTGCAGGGCAACCCGTCGGCTTCGGCCGCGGCCGTCGCGAGCGCGATCAACTCCACCTCGACCACCGGCAAGGTGACGAGCCCGGGCACCGGCTCGCCCAACCGCCTGCTCTTCTCGCTGCTCACCCCGCCCAGCGGCGGCGGCGGTGGCGGGGCCCCGTGCACCGGCTGCACGCTGTACACGGGCTCGCTGAGCGGCACCGGCGTGTCGCAGTACCAGCCCAACAACACCTACTACCAGAGCACGGTGTCGGGCCTGCACAAGGGCTACCTGCGCGGCCCCACCAGCGGCGCCGACTTCGACCTGTACCTGTACAAGTGGAACGGCAGCGCCTGGGTGGTCGTGGCCAGCGCCACCAGCGCCACCGCGAGCGAGGACATCTCGTACTCGGGCACCGCCGGCTACTACGAGTGGGAGATCCGCTCCTACAGCGGCAGCGGCGCGTACAACTTCTACCTGTCGCACCCGTAGGCAGCCGGTCCAGGCCCTGAGCCTGGGAACGACGACGGCTTGATTTCACCCGGAGCCGCGGAGACGCGGAGGGGCCCACCCGGCCTCTCCGCGTCTCCGTGTCTGGTCCTACCGAATCCAGAATGGGACTCACACGGA
>DASYJZ010000449.1:0-7365 GCA_035995965.1 Longimicrobium sp.
TCCCCACCTCGCCGCTCAGCGCGCTCACCGGGAAGGTGGCCGCCAGCACCTGCGGCACCGCGTACACCGTCATCCCCGCCAGCACGCCGTACTGGTAGTCGCCGTAGCCCAGCAGCGGCCGCAGCAGGGGGAGCCCCAGCACCACCACCACCCCCAGCACCGCGGTGAAGGCGATGGACGAGGCGACGTCCTCCTTCTCCGCCCCGATCACCGGCGCCACGGCGGCGATCGCGGAGTTGCCGCAGATGGCGTTGCCGCAGGCGATGAGCGTCGACAGCCGCGGGTTGAGCCCCAGCGCGCGCCCCACCGCGTAGCCGCAGACGAGCCCCGCCAGCACCACCGCCGCGATCGCGCCCGCCAGCGCGGGACCCGCGCTCAGCAGCAGCGGCAGGTCCACCGAGGCGCCCAGCAGCACCACCGCCACCTCCAGCACCTGCTTGGCGGTGAGCTTGATCCCGGGCTCGAACCGCGGCGACGGCACCCAGGCCGTGCGGACCGCCACGCCCAGCAGCATGGCGATCACCAGTGCCTCCACCACCGCGTGGCGGAAGAGCGCGACCTCGGCGAGCTGGAGCGCCCAGGCGGCCAGGGCGAGCGCGGCGCAGAGCAGCAAGCCGGGGAGATGACGGAACGGGGAAGACGAAGGCTCGGTCAACGGAACGGCCGGGAGACGGGAGAAGATCGGGTCGGGCACGGAGCTTGATCCGAGCGTCCGGGCCGCCGCGGCGCAAGGGGCGCCCGGCACGGAAACGCCAGCGAGGACCGATGCTGACCAGCGAAGAGCGGGGCCGGGTGGAGCGCGTGCTGCTGCAGGAGCGCGCGCGGGTGCTCGAGAACATCGACCACTTCGACGACCGGATGGAGGACCTGCGCGACCGCGCCGGGGAGCTGAGCCTCTACCGCTTCCACCCGGCGGACGTGGGCACCGAGAGCCAGGACCAGGAGCAGGACTTCCTGCTCGCCAGCGTGGAGGGGCGCCGCCTCTACCAGATCGACGAGGCGCTGGAGCGGCTCTACCGGGAGCCGGAGGCCTTCGGCGTCTGCGAGGTGTGCGGCCGCGACATCGGCGTGGAGCGGCTGGAGGTGATCCCCGAGACGCGCCTCTGCGCCGAGCACGCGCTGCAGCAGGACGTGGCCGACGCCGTGGACGCCGACCCGCGCGAGGCCTTCCGCGCCGGCGACGCCGACGCCGTGTGAGCGTGCACGGAACCCCGGCCGGGCGCGGGGGTAAGCGGCGGGCCATGAAACCGTCCGGTCCGCACCCCCGTCTCCGCCGCGCCGCCCTGCTGCTGGCGGCGCTGCTGCACCTGCTCGGCACCGCCGCCGGGCCGGCGCTGCACGGGTGGCTGCGCCCGGACCCGCACCACCCCGGCTGGTCCGCCGAGCGGAGCGACCTCACCGCCCCGCACGACGAGCAGGCCTGCGCCATCTGCCAGGCCACCTCGGGACGCGCCGCCCCGGCCGAGGGGACCTCCCTCGTCCCCGCGGCGCGCACGGCGCTGATCCTCCCCACCGCGGCACCCCGCCGGTACTCGAGCCCCGGAAGCATCCGGCTCCAGGCCCGCGCGCCCCCCGTCTCCATCGCCTGAGAACGCCACCGCCGGCCACGAGCGCCGGCCGGTGGCGCTGCCGCGTTCCGCCGCCTTCCGCCGTTCGGGCCGGAGGCGCGGACCGGCAGGCAGCCGCGATGCAGCGCCCCCGGACCGTCCGGGACGCGCGACCGAGACGCCGAACTCCATTTCTCCATGCGCAGACTCTTCTGCACCCTCGTCCTCCTCGCGTCCGCAGCGGGGAGCGCGGCCGCGCAGGTCACCCCCGCGCGCCGCGACACCGTTCCCGCGAAGCCCGACAGCGCCGCCGCCGACTCCCTCGCCCTGGTCCGCGAGCTCGAGGGGATGCAGGCCCGTCGCGACACCAGCCCCGGCCAGCCCACCGGCTCCGGCTCGGTGCAGCGCCTCCTCCCCGACATCAGCGTGGTGGGCGACTTCGTCGCCGACCTCTCCCCCCAGGGGAGCACGCAGGAGGGCGGCAAGCGCTTCGGCGTGCGCGAGGTCGAGATCGCCGCGCAGGCCGCGGTGGACCCGTACTTCCGCGGCGACGTCTTCCTGGGGATCAGCGACCTGGAGGGCATCGCCATCGAGCAGGCGTACCTGACCACCACCAGCCTGCCGTACGGGCTGGAGGCGCGGCTGGGGCGCTTCCTGATGCCCTTCGGCAAGCTGAACACCACCCACCGCCACGACCTGCACACCGTCGAGTACCCGTGGGTGGTCCAGACCTTCTTCGGCCCCGAGGGGCTGAAGGGCACCGGCGTATACGGCAGCCGGGTGTTCTCCCCGTTCGGCTTCTACCAGGAGCTGCAGGTCACGGCGGTCGACGGGCTGGGCGAGACGGCGGGGCTGGCGACCGCCGAGCCGATCAACAAGCGGTTGGGCGGGCTGGGCTACTCCGCGCGGCTGCGCAACTACGTGGACCTGTCGCAGGCGACCAACTTCGAGCTGAGCTTCAGCGCGCTCACCGGCAAGCTGGCGCGCCCCGTGGCCGTGGCCGAGGGCGCCGCGGTGAACGCCTTCGCCACGCGGCAGACCACGCTCGCCGCGGACCTCACCTACCGCTGGCGGCCGCTGCAGCAGGGGCTCTACCACTCGCTGATCCTGCAGGGCGAGGTGATGCACCAGCTCAACGCCGACCCCGGCTCGACCGTCACGCTCCCGGACGGGAGCACGGCGGTGTTCGAGGGTCCGCGCCGGAACTTCACCGGGGCCTACGGGTTCGCGCGCTGGCAGCTCACGCAGCGCAACTTCATCGGCGCGCGCTACGACTGGGTGCAGGACCCCTCGGCAGACGGCAATGCGCTCACCGCCGGCTCGGGGTACCTGGAGTTCTTCCCCAGCGAGTTCAGCAAGCTCACCGCGGCGTACGAGCGCTTCATGCCCGCCGTGGGCGACGCGGTGAACCGCATCCTGCTGCAGGCCACCTTCGCGCTGGGGCCGCACAAGCCGCATCCGTTCTGAGGTAGACCGGCACGGAGCACGCATGCTGGACGAATCGACCGAAATCCGCCGCAAGGAGATGGATACATGAAGACATGGACGAGGGCCGCGACGGTCGCGGCGGGGCTCGCCGCGCTGGCCGCACCCGCCGCCGCGCAGCGGCCGCTGAAGGTGGTGACCAGCACCACCGACCTGGCCGACCTGGCCACCGAGGTGTGCGGCAACCGCTGCCAGGTGGTGCACATCAGCGAGGGATACCAGGACCCGCACTTCGTGGAGGCCAAGCCCTCCTTCATCCTGCAGCTCCGCAACGCCGACGTGTTCGCGTTCGTGGGGCTGGACCTGGAGGTCGGGTGGATGCCGCTGCTGCTGCAGGGCGCGCGCAACCCCAAGATCAACCAGGGCGGCACCGGCTACCTGGACGTGAGCCAAGCGATCCGCGTGCTGGACCGCCCCAGCGGCAACGTGGACCGCAGCCAGGGCGACGTGCACCCCGGGGGGAACCCGCACTACTGGCTGGACCCCGAGAACGGGCGCCGCATCGCGCGGCTCTTCCGCGACCGCTTCAGCCAGCTCGCCCCCGCCGACGCGCCCACCTTCGCGCGCAACTACGCGGCGTGGGAGGCGCGGCTGAACGCCGCCGAGCGCGCCTGGGCGGGGCAGATCGCGCAGATCCGCGGCAAGCCGGTGGTGGCCTGGCACACCAGCTGGCGCTACTTCGCGGAGTACAACGGGATGAACATCGTGGGCTTCATGGAGCCCAAGCCCGGAGTGCCGCCCTCGCCCTCGCACCTGGCGGGGCTGATCGCCACCATCCGCCGCACCGGGGCGAAGGTGATCGTGATGGAGCCGTTCTACGACCGGCGCACGGCCGACTTCGTGTCGCAGCGCACGGGGATCAAGGTGCTGGTGCTCCCGCCGTCGGTGGGCGGGGTGCGCTCCATCACCGACTACATCCAGCTCATGCAGTACGACGTGGGCCAGCTCGCCGCGGCGGTGCGATGAGCGCGCTGGTGAGCTTCGACCGGGTGGCGCTCGGCTACGGGCGCCGCACGATCCTGTCCGACCTCACCTTCGACATCGCCGAGGGCGACTTCCTGGGGCTGGTGGGGCCCAACGGGGCGGGGAAGACCACCGTGCTGCGCGCCATCCTCGGCACGCTCAAGCCGCAGTCGGGAACGCTGGTGCGCTCGCCGGACCTGCGCTTCGGCTACGTGCCGCAGCGCGACCAGGTGGACTACAACTTCCCGCTCCGGGTGCTGGACGTGGTGCTGATGGGGCGCTACGACCGCATCGGCCTGGCGCGCCGGCCGGGGAAGGACGACCGCGCCCGGGCGATGGCGGCGCTGGAGCACGTGGGGATCGCGGAGCTCGCGGAGCGCCAGTTGAAGGACCTCTCCGGCGGGCAGAAGCAGCGCACGCTGATCGCCCGGGCGCTGGTGGGCGAGCCCAACGTGCTGGTGCTCGACGAGCCCACCAACGGGATGGACCTGGTCTCAACCACCCAGATCCTGGGGCTGGTGCGCGAGCTGCACGAGCGCGACGGGCTCACCGTGATCATGGTGAGCCACGCGCTGAACGAGGTGGCCAACTACGTGGAGCGCATCGCGCTGGTGGTGGGCGGCGGCTTCCGCATCGGCAGCGTGGACGAGATCATGACGGTGCCGGTGCTCTCGGAGATGTACGGCATTCCGGTGGAGGTCGACTCGTTCAACGGGCACCGCATCGTGCTGGCGCGGCGGCTGGTGCCGGGAGAGGAGGCGCCCGGTGTTTGAAGCCGTGATGCTCTTCCGCGAGGCGCTGTACGGCGCGCTGGTGATCGCGCTGGCCTGCTCGGTGCTGGGCGTGTACGTGGTGCTGCGGCGCATCGTGTTCGTGGGCGCGGCGCTGGCGCAGCTCTCCTCGGCGGGGATCGCGCTGTCGATGTTCCTCTCCGGGGCGGGGATCGCGGCGGGGCTCACCGGGCACCCGGTGGCGATGGCGCTGGTGGTGACGCTGGCGGGCGCGCTCTTCTTCGGCGCCGAGGGCGGGGGCGCGCGCGGGCCCGTGCCGCCCGACGCCACCATCGGCGTGGCCTACGCCGTCGCCGCGGCTACGGGGATCCTGCTGATCGCCAAGGCGTCGAGCGGCGAGGCGCACGACATCTTCCTCTCCGGGAACATCCTGGCGATCACCCGCGCCGACACGCTGGTGCTGCTGGCGGTATCGGTGCCGGTACTGCTGGTGCACCTGCTCTTCTACAAGGAGTTCCTCTTCGTCTCCTTCGACCGCGAGACGGCGCGCACGCTCGGCTACCGGGTGGGCGCGTGGAACCTGCTGCTCTACCTCACGCTGGGGTTGGTGATCGCCTTCGCCATGCAGTTCGCGGGGGTGATGCTGGTGTTCAACTTCCTCGTCCTCCCGGCGGTCACGGGGCTGCTGCTGGCGCGGGGGATGGGGGGCGTGTTCTTCTGGTCGGTGGCGTCGGCGGTGGTGGCGGCGGTGATCGGCTTCGTGCTCTCCGTCCCCTTCGACCTCCCCACCGGCCCGGCGATCATCGTGGTGTCGGGCGTGCTCGCGCTCCTCGCCTGGGGCGTGCGCCGCCTGCGGGGGTGATGGCGCCGTCCAGGAAGCAGATTGGTCTCACGCAGGGACGCGGAGCCGCAGAGGGAACCACCAAGCCTCTCCGCGGCTCCGCGTCTTTGCGTGAGCCGCTGTTCCGCCGTTCGACATCATCTCGGCCTGACGGGGACGAGGGTGGCGCGCACGAGCTCGTGAGCCTCGGCCTCGGGCGACGTGTATCGAAGGATGAGCAGACGCCCGCGGCGGTCGCGGCCGAGCAGGGCGCCGACCATCTCCCGCCGCGCCAGCAGCCGTGCTCCGCGGCCGGCCAGCGTAGAGACGACAAACGTGCCGCCCTCTTCCAGGTCGATCCCGAGGCGTCCGTCGTAGGGCGCGATCTGTAGCGCCACGGTGCCGCTGTCCATGGCGACCAGCTCGACGATCATGCGGTTCCCATCCACCGCGGACCCTCCTCCGGGCTTGCGTAGCCTGCCCCCGTTGGCCTCGATCAGTGACCTCGCCGTAACGAGCGGCTGCTCCGGGTCCGCTGGGAACGCCGCCACTCGCCGGCCGTCGTAGTCGAACGCCCACACGCTGTCGCCACCCGCGACCGCGGCGAAGACGCGCCCGCCCGCGCCGTCCGCGACGAGGCCCACGGCCTGGGCGACCTGGGGCCCCCCGCCCATGGATCGAGCCGGGTCGAGGAATTGGCTGCGGATGCTTCCGTCCGGGCGTACCAGCGCGAGGAGCTTTCGGTGCGGCGCTCCGATTCCGGGCGCGATCAGCAGGAAAAGCGAGTCGTCTACGACGCGCAGGGTGAACGGCATCGGCACCCGCAGGAACCCGGGGGCGCGCGCACCGGCAAAGCGGCCGTCCGGCCCGAACACCGACAACCGTGACCCGTCCATGTCGTACGCCACCACGGAATCGTGGTACGCCTGGGCCGTCATCAGCGCGGCGAACTCGCCGGGCCCACTGCCCGCTCGGCCCAGGATGGCGGCCAGCGCTCCGGTGGCGTCGTAGACCTTGACGTTGCGGTCGGAAAAATCCGGGAAGACGATCCTTCCCCGGGAGTCCTCCGACGCCATGTCCGGCTTCGCCAGCAGCGTTCCCGCGGGGCCGTGGAGCGCGACGGGCTCGGAGAGGGCGAGCTCTCGCCGGTCGCCGCCGCGCCCGGCGTCCCGTTCCGCTGCGGTTCCGTCACATGCCGTAGAAACGAGTGCGATGGCAACGAGGAGGGCCGACGGTTGGAGGGACATCGATGGCGATTCGGGTTCGTAGTGACCGTTCGTGGAGATTCAATGCGCCGCGCCGCGGCACTCCGCGCAGCGGCCGTGGAAGGTGAGGGTGTGGTCCGCGACGGCGAAGCCGTAGTCGCGCAGGATGCGGGCGTGCACCGCGCCGTCCACGCCGCAGACGGGCGCGGTGGTGACGCGGCCGCAGCGGTCGCAGTGCAGGTGGTGCGCGTGCTCGTTCCCCTCCACCGGCTCAAAGCGCTCGGCGCCCCGCACCGCCGTCACCTCTCGCGCCACTCCCAGCTCCACCAGCCAGGCCAGCGTGCGGTACACCGTCACCAGGTCCACGGCGGTCAGCGTGGCGTGCAGCTCGCGCACGGTCACGGGCGCGCCGGCGGCGAACAGCGCCTCGACCACGGCCCGCCGCGCGCGGGTGAGGCGCTGGCTGCGTTCCGCGAGGGTGGCGAGCACGTTCGCTACGTTGGGCGGCACGGGGCGGGAGGCGCGGGTTGAACGGGCGGGCCGATAGAGACCGGAGCACGTGTGCGAAGGGACAATATACGTCGCCTGCTCACGTTGTCCACTCTGTCGATCTG
>DASYJZ010000450.1:0-1939 GCA_035995965.1 Longimicrobium sp.
CAGCGCCTCGAAGCCGCCCAGCGCCTCGATGTCCGACGCGCCGTCGACCACCACCGCCTCGACGTGCTCCAGCTTCACCCCCGAGGTGCGGACGGCGTCCATCACCTGGTTGGGGGTGGCGACCAGCACGTCGGCGTCGCCGGGGGCGGTGCCCCACCCGGGGCCGGTGGCGGTGACCGCCAGCTCCACCGCCTGCGCGAAGGGGACGAGCGCGAGCGCCGTCTGCTCCGCGGCCTCGGGGGTGGCGACCAGCACCAGCACGCGCGTGGCGGGCGACGCCTCGGCCGCAGCGTCGTCATCGCCCTCGTCCGCCGCGGCGCGGGGCTCGATGCGGTCCAGGACGCCGAGCGCGTACGCCAGCATCTTCCCCGAGCCGCTGGAGGCGCGCGCCACCAGGTTCCCCTCGCGGCGCAGCACGGGGACGGCGGCCGCCTGCAGGGCCGTGGGGTGCTCGATCCCCTCCTCCTCGAGCGCCATCAGGAGCGGCTCGCGGAGCCCGAGGTCGTTGAACGATGCCATGCTGTCTATCCGATTCCGGCTGGTGCGTGTGCCTGCATTCAGGAAGGCCGCCAATATAGCCGTCAGCAAGTAGTCTGCCTACAGTGGACAGGGGAGAGTGCGGAAGTGCGGAAGTGCGCGCTTGCGTCCGCCGTGGCGCGCGGCCTATCCTCCCGCCGCTCCCCGCATCCCCCTTCGACGCACCGCACCGCATCGCCCGATGACGCCGTCTTCCGCCGGACCGCTGGCCGGCCTGCGCGTGCTCGACCTCAGCCGCGTGCTCGCGGGGCCGCTCTGCACCATGATCCTGGGCGACCTGGGTGCGGAGGTGATCAAGGTCGAGCGCCCCGGCGACGGCGACGACACCCGCACCTGGGGCCCGCCCTGGGCGGAAGGGCGGGCGGGGCGCGAGTCGGCCTACTACCTCTCCGTCAACCGCAACAAGCGCTCGGCGGCGGCGGACCTGAAGACGGAGGAGGGACGCGCGCTCATCCAGCGGCTGGCGGCAGATGCGGACGTCGTCGTCGAGAACTTCGTCCCGGGGACGCTGGAGCGGATGGGGCTCGGGTGGGAGGCGCTCGCGGCGGCCAACCCGCGCCTGGTCTGGTGCTCCATCACCGGCTACGGCAGCGACGGGCCGGAGGCGACACGGCCGGGCTACGACTTCGCGGTGCAGGCGCGCGCGGGGTGGATGGCGATCACGGGCGAGCCCGAGGGCGCGCCCGTGAAGGTGGGCGTGGCGGTGGTGGACGTGCTGACCGGCCACAACGCGGCGATCGCCGTGCTGGCGGCGCTGCGGGAGCGGGAGACGAGCGGACGGGGACAGCGGGTGGAGGTGACGCTCTTCGACACCGCGCTGGCGGGGCTGGTGAACGTCACGCAGGCGGCGCTCGTCACCGGGCGCGAGCCGTCGCGCTGGGGGAACGCGCACACCACCATCGTCCCCTACCAGACCTTCGACGCCGCCGACCGCCCGTTCGTGGTGGCGGTGGGGAACGACGCCCAGTGGCGGAAGCTCTGCGAGGCGGTCGCCGCGCCGGAACTGCTGGGGGACGCGCGGCTGGCGACGAACCCCGGCCGGGTGGAGCACCGCGGCGTGGTGACGGACGCGCTCGGGCCGATCTTCCGCGCGCGCCCGGCCGGGGAGTGGCTGGAGGTGCTGGAGCCCGCCGGCGTCCCCTGCGCGCCGGTGCAGGGGGTGCGCGAGGCGCTGCGCGACCCGGTGGTGACGGAGCGCGGCGGCACCTGGCCGATGGCGGGGGAGACGTACGGTGAGGTGCAGACCGTCGCGTCCCCGTTCCGCTTCTCCCGCACGCCCGCAGGCATCCGCCACCCCGCCCCCGCGCTGGGCGAGCACACGGCCGAGGTCGAGCGCGACGGGTGGGGAGCGATTCCGAAATCCTCTTGACGGCATCTCACGCAGAGCCGCGGAGCCGCAGAG
>DASYJZ010000451.1:0-16688 GCA_035995965.1 Longimicrobium sp.
CGGCGAGGGCCGCTGCAGGCCGAGGAAGGCGGCGGCCAGCGCGGGGTCGAAGTGCCCGCCGGCCTCGCGCGCGATCTCGGCCAGCACCGCGTCCGGGGGCCAGGCGGCACGGTACGCGCGGTCGTGCGAGAGCGCATCGAAGACGTCGGCGAGCGCCACGATGCGGGCCTCCAGCGGGATCTCGTCGCCCCTCAGGCGGCGGGGATAGCCCGCGCCGTCCCAGCGCTCGTGGTGGCAGAGGGCGATCCGCTCGGCCAGGTGCATCAGCCGCGAGCGGCCATGGGCCAGGATCTGCGCCCCGATGGTGGTGTGCGTCTCGATGCAGGCGCGCTCCTCGGGCGTCAGCCGGCCGGGCTTGAGCAGCACGCCGTCGGGGATGCCGATCTTCCCCAGGTCGTGGAGCGCGGCGGCGCGGCGGAGCATCTCCACGGTGTCGGCGTCCTGCCCCACGGCGGCCGCGAGCGCGGCGGCCAGGTCGCCCACGCGGCGCGTGTGCTGGCCGGTGTCGTCGTCGCGGTACTCGCCCGCGCGGGCCAGCCGCTCCAGGCTCTCCAGGTGCGCCAGGTCCAGCTCGCGGGTGCGCTCGCGGACCTTCTCCTCCAGGAAGCGGTTCTGCATCCGCACCTCCAGGTGCAGCCGCCGGGTCTCGAGCAGGCTGCCGATGCGCAGCAGCGCCTCGTCGGGGTTCCAGGGCTTGGCCAGGAAGTCCTTCGCGCCGCGGGAGAGCGCCTCGCGCCGCGCCTCGGGGGTGAGGTCGCCGCTCACCATGAGGATCGGCAGGTAGGTGTCCTGCGCGATCTCGGGGCGCAGCAGCTCCAGCAGCTCCAGCCCGTCGACGGGGCGCATGTGCAGGTCCAGCAGGACCAGGTCCGGCTGGAGCTCCCGGAAGAGCCCGAGCACCCGTCCGGGATCGGTGGTGGAGTGGTAGCCGGTGTACCCGGCGCGTTCCAGCACGCGGCCCATCAGCTTCAGGTTGGGCTCCTCGTCGTCCACCGCGAGGATGCGCGCGGTGCGCAACGCCTGCTGGCTCATCGGCCCGCTCCCGTGCCGTCCCGTGTGTCGCCGGGCGCGCCGTGCGGCGCGCCCTCGCCCTACAATCCCCCTGATACGCCGCTATGCCCCGCTCGGTCCTCCGGGTGGACGACGACCCTCGATCCAGCGCCTGGTCGCGCACTTCTTCGAGCGGCAGCAGTGGGAGACGTACCAGGCGCTTCACCGCCGAAGACGGCGTGCGCAGCTACGGCGCCCAGCTCCCGGACCGGGGAGCCGCTGGACGCGCAGCTCCCCGGGATGGTGCCCCGAGGACGCGACCCTGGATCGTGCAACGAACCGTGCACGGGCGGCGCGCCTACGCGTCTCCATGCACCGCCTTCAGCAGGGCGCGCACGGCCGCGGGGTGGAAGCTTCGCCCCGCGCGCTCCTCCAGGAACGGCTCCCAGTAGTCGCGCGGCATGGCTGCGCGGTAGGAGCGGGCGTGGGTCATCGCGTCGTAGGCGTCGACCACGCGCAGCACGCCGGCCAGCAGAAAGTCCATGGTGCCGGGGTCGATGTGACGCCCCAGCAGGCCGTGGTCGGTCCCCTGGTGCTCGATGAGGTCCGCCTCGCGCCCGAGCGACGGCACCTGCCGCACGATCTCGGCGCCGGCGCGGGCGTGCGCGCGCACGCGCTCCAGCTCGTCGGCCGAGAGCGGCTCCACCTTGTGCAGCAGCTCGACGGGCACGCTCCCCTTGCCGATCTCGTGGAGCACCGCCGCCGTCTCGAGCACCTCCAGGTCCGCCTCGCCCAGGCGCAGCAGCCGCCCCACCCGCCGGCAGAGGTCGGCCACGCGGGTGGCGTGGCCGTGCATGTACGGGTCACGCGCGGCGATGGTGGCCGCCAGCGCGCGCACGGTCTCGTGCCGCACGTCGCGCACGGCCTGCTGCAGCCGGTCGATCTCGCGCCACATCTCCCCGCGCAGCGAGGCGATGTCGCGCTCCACGCGGGAGACGCCGTCTTCGATGGCCGCGCGCACCTCGTCGGGGCGGAAGGGGCGGCGCAGGGGGGTGAAGGCCTCGGACCCGCCGCCGGCGTCGGGCGGCGGGCGCGAGAAGGGGGCGCCGTCTTCCACGATCACCATGTGGCGGCCGACGCGGTTCATCTCGCGGAAGCGCCAGACGTAGTCCAGCCCCTCCAGCGAGTGCTGCGAGCCCAGGTCGCTGATCACCAGGTCGGGGACCACGGCCTCGCGCAGCATGCGCAGCGCCGCCTCGCCGTCGGGCACGGAGAGCGCCAGGTGGTGGCCCGCGCGAATGAGGGTCTCCAGCTCGGCCACCACCTCGCGGCGGTCGCTCACGATGATAATGCGTCCGTGGATCATTTCCCTGTCCGGTAGATGGGTGTCCTGCGGGCCAGGAAGCGCGGTCCGCAGAGCGGCGCAGAGGACCGGATGCAAGGCTGAGTGCGCATGGCGAGGCTCCCCCGGGAGACGATGCGCGCCCCGTGCGGCGCGTACCCACCCCTGGAGGCCAGTCTCGTGCCTCGGCGCGACATCGACTTAAGTTGCTGCAGTTTCAGCGTTTACGTTACATCGCAGCGTCTCCGGTGCCGGGCTGCGGCTGGCTGAAAGCCGGACGGTGAGGGGGAGCGAAGGGCGGAGGAGCCTCGGCGAACGGCGCGGACAGGCACGTTTCAACCGGAAGCGGGGCCGTTGTACGGAAAGTTGGCGGTGTGATCCGCGTCCGCGACGGGGGAGAATACCGATTCACCCAATTTCGGGTTCATCGCAGATTTCGTCGCACGAAGGCGTCGGGAAGCACCGTCGGAGACCCGCATTGCGCGTGTCCTCCGAGGAACGTGGCTGCAGGCAGGCGCTCGCGCTGAGTACATCGAAATTTTTTGAAGGGACACCGGGGGGCCGCGAGACGCTCCGGGCGTGCTCTACATCCCCTGATCGAATCGGTTCGCGACGTCCGTGCACGGACGATCGCCTCGGTCGCGCCTTGATCTGCAACGACTTTCATCCACCGTGGTCGCGCGCAGCGCGGCGGGCCTCAGGACGACATCGTTGGGTTGGGCGCGTCAAACACCAAGTGTGCAGGCGGATCGGGTATCGGGGGTCAGCCCGTGCACACTGGCGATTTTCCGTACACCTGAACCCCGACCGGCTGGAAAGCACAGGATCTGCGCGCAGCGCGGGGCGTCCAGGCGACGCGAGACGTCTCCACTGCCCAGACTCCAGTCACCCCGACCGTGTTCGCCGATCGACCGCAAATCATCCTAAGTGACGGTGCTACAATGACATAGTGCTCCGCTCCGCAGGGGTACGCGACTCGCCTTGCCTCGATGCACGCGCCAACCCGGCGCGCATCCGAACCGAGGAGTCGCGCCATGACCATCCGCTTCCCCGCCCTTGCCGGCCTCGCCGCCGTGGTCGCCCTCGCCGCGTGCGGCGGCGCCGGCACCGGGCCCACCGCGGCGGCGCCCCTCCCTTCGGTGGCGGGGTGCGCCCCCGCGGTCACCCTCGACCTGCAGCCGGGCCAGACGGCGCCGCTCACGTCGGGGCAGGCGGCGTGCTTCGCGCTGTCGCCGCACGCCGGGGCACGGTACGCACTGGCCGGCTTCGACGCGCGCTCCATGGACGCGGCGCGCACGGGCCCCGAGCCGTCGATGTCGGGCGACGCCGTGTTCCTGGTGGGCGACGGCACCGGCACCGCGGCGATCGCCGCGCCCAACCTCGACCGCTCCCTCGCGGCGCCGGCCGGCCTGCGCTACGACGCGGCGCCGGACGTCGCGAGCCCCTTCGTCCGCGCCACCCCGTGGCGCGTAGGCGAGCGCTTCCCCGTGCGCCGCGTGGACACGGGCGAGAGCGTGACCGCCCGCGTGGTGCGCATCATGGGCGGCCGCTACGTGTTCGCGCTGGTGGAGGCCGACGAGGAGGGGCACACCGCCCGCTTCGTCTCCGACACCGAGAAGGGGATGGACGTGATGCTGCGCGACGGCGTGGACCTGCTGAACCGCACCTGGGGCGCGGGCGAGCCGAGCACCAGCGCGGGGTCGGGGCAGGTGCTGGTGGTCTACTCCGCCTGGAACCCCGACCAGGGGGCGGGCACCGCCTCCACCTACGCGGCGGCCGACGGCAGCGGCGTGGGGACCTACGTGTGGCTGAACCTGAACGTGCGCCCGGGAGTGCGCGACGGCTTCGCCATGCTCGACGTCCCCTCGTACCGGCTGAAGGTGCTGGCGCACGAGCTCACCCACGCCTGGCAGATGCGCTACGCCTACGCCTCGCAGGCCGCCGGCCCCCGCAGCGTGTCGTTCGGCCCCGCGTGGGCGGTGGAGGGCACGGCCGACCTGGTGGCCATGGAGGTGGTGCGGCGCTCGCTGGGCATCGGGGTGGGCACCAACTGGGGATGGCAGAGCCGGCTGAAGGCGCCCAACGACGGCGTGACCTACGCCCTGCAGCCCGCCGACACGCGCGGCCGGGTGAGCCGCGGCTACTACGACGCCGCCAGCTTCCTGCAGGACGTGCAGCTCCGCATGGTGCGCCGCGGCACGTCGGCCGACGAGGCGCTGGCCCAGGTGGCCCGCGGCGCGGTGGAGGGGTGGTACGGGGTGGACGGCGCGGGGGTGCGCCGGACGGGGCTGGCCGAGCGCGCCCGCGCCGTGCTGGGCGCCGGCTGGGAGCCGGCCGACGCGGTGCTGCTGTGGACGCTCACCCAGGCCGCCGACGACCAGAGCGACGCGCCCGAGCTGAACAACACGGCGTACGCCTCGGTGTCGGACGACGGCAGCGACTACGCCTGGAAGCCCGCGGTGGGCGAGGTGCAGGCAGGGCGGAGCTTCGCCTACCAGGTCACCCGCGCGGCGGGGAGCAGCTTCTACGTGCGGGTGAGGGACGACGGCCCCGGCGGCACCGTCTCGCTGAGCGCCAACGTCGCGGCGACGCGCTGGATGATCGCGCGCATCCGCTGAACGCGGGGCGGCGGGCAGCGGCAGCGGCGGAGACCATCGACTTCTGCCGGCGGTTTCAGATCACACAGAGGGACCAGACGAACCAGAGCTGAGCGTTTTCCTCTGGTTCCTCTGGTCCCTCTGCGTGAACCCGCCTTGCAGCCGCCGCAGGATTGCACGGAGGAATCGGCGGACGGGGCAGGTGATCGAGCAGCTCCACGGCCGCGCTGCTACGAAGATCCGGAGCAGTCACGCGGGACCACCTGGGGCGGGCGCGCGGAGGGAGTCGAGCCCGGATGCTTGTGAAAAGCCGCCACAGGCCGCATATTTCCAATCGCCGCAACGGCTTCGCCCCTCCCGTGCCGCGGCCGCGCCCCCCACGCCACGCCTTTCGGCCCCTTCCGCCACGGCCCGGACAATCGATGCCATCCATCCGCACCGCGCTGCTGGCCGCGGCGCTGCCCCTCCTGGTGCACGCGGCAGCCCACGCGCAGGGCAGTCCCCCGCCCCGGAAGCGCCTGGACGTGATCACGCAGGGGATGACCCCGGCGCAGGTGCGGGCGCTGCTCGGCGAGCCCATCCGCACCAGCCGGGACGGCCGCCTCACCTACCTCTACTACGCCAACGGCTGCGTCGGCTGCGCCGACGACTACGTCGTGGTGCGCGACTGCCGCGTGGTGGGCGCGCGCTTCGATAACCCGAACCGCTACGTGGCGCGCGCCGACTCGATGGACGCCACCGCGCCGCCCCCCGCCGAGTGCGCCCTGGCCGCCGCGGAGCCTGCGCGCCCGCCCGTGCGTCTTCCCGACCCGCTCCCGGCCGACTCGCTGCGCCACGCGCCCGCGGGTCCCCGGGACCTGAACCCGGGTGGCGCGCCGCCGGCCGAGCGCCGCCCGCTCGTCGCGCCCGACGGCCCCACCGCGCCCGGTGCCCCCGAGGCCCCGGCGGCGGCGCTCCCCCAGCAGGACCCGCGCGCGTGGCGGGCGCAGCTCACGCTGCGCCGGCCGGTCACGCACCTGGTCGCGGTCCCCGCCGCCAGCATCAGCTCGCCCACGGCCTTCGGCTCGCAGCAGGGCGAAGCCTTCGTGGGCGCCGCGTACCAGGCGCGCACGCGCTTCACCCACCTGAGCGACGGCGCGTTCGTGCTGGGCTTCGGGCTCGGCGACCGCCAGCGCTACGTGGGGCTCGAGGTGGCCGCCACCTCGTACTCCACGCTGCGCGGCGGCGGGCCGCTGCAGACGGGCGGGCTCAGCTTCAAGCTGCACCGTGCCCTGAGCGAGACCTGGGGGGCGGCGGTGGGGTACGAGAACGCGCTGGACTGGGGCGGGAGCGACGCGGGGCACAGCCCCTACGCGGTGGTCACGCACATCTTCCGCCTCAAGCCCGACGCCACCCAGCCGGTCAGCGCGCTGGCCGCCACCCTGGGGGTCGGCGCCGGGCGCTTCCGCACCGAGCGCGACGTGGTGGCGAACCGCAAGACCGCCAACGTCTTCGGCGCGGTGGGGCTGCAGGTGTTCGAGCCCGTCTCGGTCACGGCCGACTGGAACGGGCAGGACCTCTTCGCCGGCGTGTCCGTGGCCCCCGCGCGGCGCATACCCTTCGTGGTCACCGCCGGGTTTGCCGACATCACCCGCAACGCCGGCGACGGGCCGCGCTTCATCGTCTCGGCGGCGCTCGGCTTCCGCTACCTTCCACCCTTCTTCTTCTGATGCGAACGGAGTCCCGCATGACGCGCGCGACGCGCTCCACCCTCGCCGCCCTGGCCGTGCTGGCGCTCGCCGCCGCGCCGGCGGGCGCGCAGACTGGCAACCAGTCCGACATCACCGGCCCCGTCATCACCGGCAGCGGCCCGGCGGGGGGGAGCTTCCTGGGCGCGGGGCTGCGCAGCGAGAACGAGCTGTTCGGCCGCGCGGCCGACGCCGTGGTGTTCCGCAACGCCCGCATCGGCTGCGCGGTGCGGGGCGCCGAGGCCGCCTACCGCGACAGCGTGGCGCGCGAGCCGCAGACCCCGGCGCAGCGCCGCGTGCTCGACCTGCTGGCGGTGAACGCCGACAGGCCCGCGGCCGACCCGGTGGCCGCCGCCGTGGCCGCCGCCCTGGCGCACGGCGCCGACCCCGGCTCGCCGCTGGGGATGGCCGCGCGCCGGCTCGCCGACGCGCTGGACGGGCTGATGCGCGACCGCGGCGGCTGCGCCCAGGCGCGCCAGGAGTACACCGAGGCACCGCAGTGGCGCGAGGCGATCGACGCCTTCCAGCACTACGTGCACGACGCGCCGGACAGCGCGTTCTCGCCCCCCGCGCCGGAGCTGCTGGCGATCCACGCGGCGCTGCAGCGCGTGGTGGAAGAGGCGCTGCGCCGGCGCGGCCGGTGACCGGGACGCCCATGGAGCTCTCCCCCGCCACGGTGCTGGTCGCCGCGCGCGACCAGGTGTCCACCGAGCTGGAAGGCGAGGCGGTGATCCTGAGCCTGGCCGACGGCGTCTACTACGGGCTGGATGGCGCGGGAGCGCTGGTCTGGGAGCTGCTGCGCGAGCCGCGCAGCGTGGCCGCGCTGGTGGACGCGGTCACCGCGGAGTTCGCGGTCGGCCGGGAGACGGCGGAGCGCGACCTGCTGGCGCTGCTGGCCGAGCTGGCCGAACGGCGGCTGGTGGAGACGGTCGCCGGGGCGGAGTGAGGCCCCCGCGGGGCGAGGAACCCCCCTGCGCAGGATTGTACCCTTCAGCGCGCCGGCCCGACCGCGGCGCGGACGCATTCTTCAGCAAAGAGCAGCCCATGCACCCGCAGGATCGCGACACCCCTACCTACGCCGCGCCGCGGCTGAAGGTGTACGGCACCGTGGCCGACATCACGCAGACGGTGAACCTGAACAAGAACAAGAACGACTCGATCCAGGGCGGCAACAACCTGAAGACCTGACGTCCCGCCCCCGTCGTTCGGCGCCCCCGGTGACGGGTCCGCGGCCGGCCCCGGCCGAGCGGCGGCCGTGAGCGGGTTCGCCGGGATCGTCGCCCACGGCGGCGCCCCGGTGGAGGCGGCGCTGCTCGGGCGCATGGCGCGGCTCCTGCGCCGCCGCGGCCCCGACGGCCACGGGGTGCTGGCGCTGGACGGCTGCGGCTTCGCCCACGCCCTCCTCCTCACCGGCGACCGCCCGGCACCCGCCGCGGCCTTCTCGCTCCACCCCTCCCTCTCCATCGTCTGCGACGCCCGGCTCGACGCGCGGGCCGACCTCGTCCGCGCCCTTGCCGCGGCCGGCGAGGACGCCGCGCCCGACGCCTCCGCCGCCGAGCTGATCCTGCGCGCGTACCGCGCCTGGGGCACGGCGTGCCTGGAGCGGCTGCCGGGCGACCTCGCCTTCGCCGTGTGGGACGCGCCGCGCCGCAGGCTCTTCTGCGCGCGCGACCCCTTCGGGGTGAAGCTCCTCTACCATGCCGCGCCGCGCGGCGCGTTCGTGTTCTCCAACACCGCCGACTGCGTCCTCCTCCACCCCGGCGTGGACGCCGCGCTGGACGAGCTCGCCATCGCCGACTTCCTGGTGCACTCCGCGCAGGTCGATCCCCGGCGCACCCTCCGCGCGGGCGTGCGGGCGCTCCCGGCCGGCCATGCGCTGGTGGTGGAGGAGGACGGTCGCGTCCGCACCTGGCGGTGGTGGCAGCCGCCGGTGGACGAGCCGCTGCGCTACCGGCGGGTGGCGGACTACGCGGACCGCTTCGTGGAGCTGCTCTCCACCGCCGTGCGTGAGCGGATGCCGGCCGGCCCGGTCTCGGTGCTGATGAGCGGCGGGCGCGACTCGACCGCGGTGGCGGCGCTGGCGACGGAGGGGGGCGCCGGTGCGGTGCGTGCCTTCACCGCCGTCTCCTCGCGGCTGGTGCGCGAGGAGGAGGGGCGCTACGCCGCCGCCGCCGCCCGCGCGCTGGGGATCCCCGTCACCTGGCTCGACGTGGACCCGTACCGCGCCTTCGCGCGCTTCGGGAGCGACCCGCTGCTGCGCCGCTCCGAGCCGCTCGACGCGCCCTTCCTGGCGGCGGAGGTGGACCAGGCGCGGCAGGCGGGGGAGCACTCGCGGGTGCTCCTCACCGGCTACGGGGGCGACGCGGCGCTGCGCGAGTCGCGCTCGCGCCTCACCCGCCTGGTGCTGGCCGGGCACCCGCTGCGGGCGGCGGCCGAGGCGGCGGTCTACGCCCGGCACCACCGCCGGCTGCCGCGCCCCGGCGTGCGCGCGTGGCTGCGGCGGAACGACCTCGCCACGCCACCGCCCATGCCGGCGTGGATCCCGGCGGAGTTCGCGCGGCGGGTGGAGCTCGCCGGGGGGGTGGCGCGCCTCCCCGTACCCCCGCCTCATCCCACCCGCCCCGAGGCCGCGCGGGCGCTGGCGGAGCCGCTCTGGCCCTTCCTCTTCGCCTCTCGCGACCCGGGCGCGACGGGTCTTGCGCTGGAGCTGCGCCACCCCTTCTTCGACCTGCGGCTGATCCGCTTCCTGCTGTCCGTGCCGCCCGCGCAGTGGTACAATGACAAGGGGCTGCTGGTGGCCGGAATGCGGGGCCGCCTTCCCCCCACCGTCCTCCACCGCCCCAAGACGCCGCTCCCCGACGACCCGCTGGCCGCGCGGCTGCGCGCCCACGGCCCGGGGTGGCTCGACGGGCGGACGCTCGGGCCCGAGGTCGAGCCGTACGTCGACCCCGCGCGGGTGCCGGCGGTCGCGGGGGGGCGCGCCCCGGGCCCCGGCGACCCGCTCTGGCTGAACCTGCGCCCGCTCTCGCTCTCGCTCTGGCTGCGGGAGCACGCCGCCGCCCCGCCGGTACCCTGACGCCGCCGTGCCCACGCCCCTTGCGCTACCACCTCTACGGCCTGGACGTCGAGACCGACGCCGCCTTCCCCGCGCTCCCGCCGCGCGAGGCGGCCGGCGCGCCCGACGTGCGCGTCCGCGTCGGCGCGCACCCGGCCGAGGCGGAGCGCGCGGGCGGGTGGACGCGGCGCTACGTGGCCGACCGCGCCAACGCCGACGACGAGCCGACCGTCACGGTGGACGGCAGCGGCGACGGGGGATGGGTGCGGCTGCGGTACGCCGACGGGACCGAGTTCACGGTCGACGCGGCGGGGACACGCGTCGGCTGCACCTGGCGCGCGCCGATGACGCTGGAGGACGCGGCGACGTACCTGCTGGGCCCCGTGTTCGGGATGGTGCTGCGGCTGCGGGGGCTCACCTGCCTGCACGCGAGCGCCGTCTCGCTGGGCGGACGCGCGCTGCTGCTCTGCGGGCAGGCGGGGGCGGGCAAGTCCACCACCGCGGCCGCCTTCGCCGCGCGCGGGCGTGCCGTGCTGGCGGACGACGTGGCGGCGCTGGAGCGCGGGGACGGCGGGTTCGTGGTGCGCGGCGCGTATCCCCACCTGCGGCTGTGGCCCGACGCGGTGCGCGGCCTGTACGGCGGCGCGGCGGCGCTCCCACGGCTCACCCCCAACTGGGAGAAGCGCTTCCTGGACCTGGACGCCGCGGGCGCCTTCCAGCCGGGGCCGCTGCCGCTGGCGGCCGTCTACCTCCTTGCCGTCCGCGAGCGGGACCCCGCGCCCCGCGTCGAGCCCGTCGCCCCGGCGCAGGCGCTGCTGGCGCTGATCGCGAACACCTACGTGGGCTGGGTGCCCGACGCCGCGGCGCAGGGGCGGGACCTGGCGGTGTTCGGCCGCCTGGCGCGCGAGGTCCCCGTGCTGCGGGCCGTCCCCCACGCAGACCCGGCGCGCCTCCCGGAGCTCTGCGCGCTGCTCGAGGCCGACGCCCTGGCCCGCACGCCCCGGCCGTGAGCGCGCGCCGCCGCCCGGCCCGCCGCCTCGCGCGCGCTGGCGGGGCCGCCTTGCGGCGGTATTATTCCGCGCACGACGCGCCCATCCTCCGCCCCGGTCCACCGTTGTCCGCAGCGCACGCCCTCCCCGCCCGCTCCGCCCCTGCAGGGCCCCATGGCTGACGGCTACAGCGTCGCCGGGTACGGCCGCATGGTGGCCGACGAGACCCGCGTGAGGGCCTACGCGCGCGCGCTGGAGGCGGTGGTGCGCCCGGGATGCACGGTGCTGGACATCGGCACCGGCACCGGGGTGTTCGCCATGCACGCCGCCCGGCTCGGCGCGCGCCGCGTGTACGCGGTGGAGCCCGCCTCCGCCATCGACACCGCACGGGAGCTGGCGCGGCTGAACGGCCTGGCCGACCGGATCGAGTTCCACCAGGAGCTCTCCCTGCGCGTCTCGCTCCCGGAGCGCGTGGACGTGATCGTGGCGGACCTGCGCGGCGTCCTCCCGCCGTTCCGCCAGATCGTCGCCACCATGGCCGACGCGCGGGAGCGCTTCCTCGCCCCCGGCGGCGCCATCGTGCCGCGGCGCGACACGCTGTTTGCCGCGCCGGTCGAGGCGGAGGCGACCTGGTCGGAGCACGCGGGCCCCGCGTCGGTCCTCGGCTTCGACTACCGCCCGGCGCGGCGCTTCGCGCTCGCCCGCTGGACGCGGGGGCTCTTCCGCGCCGACCAGCTGCTGGGCGAGCCGCTCGAATGGGGGGCGCTCGACTACCGCGTGGCGGCCGGGCCGGACTTCGGCGCGACGCTGGAGTGGACCGTCGCGCGGCCGGGGACGGCGCACGGGCTCGCCGCGTGGTTCTCCTCCGACCTGGCCGAGGGCGTCGGCTTCCACACCGGGCCGGACTCCGTCACGGTGTACGAGACCGCGCTCTTCCCCTGGCCGGAGCCGGTGGCGCTCGCCGCGGGCGACCGGGTGCGGGCCACGCTGGGCGCGCGGATGGCGGGCGACGACTACGTCTACGGGTGGGACACGGCCATCGAGCGCGCCGGGGGCCCGCCGCTCTCCTTCCGCCAGTCCGACTTCGCCGGGCGCTTCCCCTCCCTCGCCGTGCTGCGGCGTCGCGCCGACGCGTTCGTCCCCGCGCCGGGCGACGAGGGCGAGGTCGACGCCTTCGCCCTGGCGAGCATGGACGGCCGCGCGTCGGTGGGCGAGATCGCGCGGGCCGTGATGGAGCGCTTCCCGGGGCGATTCGAGAGCTGGGAGGCGGCCGTGTCGCGCGTGGGCACGCTCTCGGACCGGTATTCCGCGTGAGCGTGGCCGCCAGGGTGCGCCCCCCTCGGTGTGGCGATCGACGTGCCGACGATCCACCTGGCGCCGCCCGCGCGTTTCCCTCCGCCCCGAGCCGCGTGGACCTGCGTTGAGCGGGATCGCGGCCGTGGTTGCGCTGGACGCCGCGCCGGTGGACCCGGAGCTGCTCGGGCGCATGGCGGAGCGCCTCGCCCGCCGCGGCCCCGACGGCCGGCAGACGCGCGCGCTGGGGGGCTGCGGCCTGGTGCACGCCCTGCTGCTCACCGGCGACGAGGCCGCCCCCGCGCCGCAGCCGTTCTCCCTCGACGGGCAGGCGTGGATCACCGCCGACGCGCGCATCGACGGGCGCGACGCGCTGGCGCGGGCGCTGCGCGGCGCGGGCGAGGCGGCGGCGTGCGCGGACGAAACCGCGGCGGCGCTGATCCTGCGCGCCTACCGGGCCTGGGGCACCGCGTGCGTGGAGCGGCTGCTCGGCGACTTCGCCTTCGCGCTGTGGGACGCCCCACGGCGGCGCCTGTTCTGCGCGCGCGACCCGCTGGGGGTGAAGCCCTTCTACTACGCCGCGGCCAGCGGGGCCTTCGTCGTCTCCAACACCCTGGAGTGCGTGCGCCTGCACCCGGGGGTCGACGACGCCCTGGACGACGCGGCGGTCGCGGACTTCCTGGTCCACTCCTTCATCCGCGACAGCGGGCGCACCATCCGCCGCGGGGTGCGCGCGCTCCCGGCCGCGCACCGGCTGGTGCTGCAGGACGGGCGGCACGCCGTCGAACGCTACTGGGAGCTGCCGCGCGACGAGCCGCTGCGCCACCGCGGCCCCGCCGAGTGCGCCGAGCACTTCGTGGAGGTGCTGCGCGAGGCGGTGCGCGACCGGGTGCCGGCCGCGGGCGCCTCGATCCTGCTGAGCGGCGGCCGCGACTCGCCCACGGTGGCGGCGCTCGCGCGGGAGGGGGCCCCGACCGCGCGGCTCCACGGCTTCACCGCGCGCTACGACCGGCTGATCCACGACGACGAGCCGCGCTACGCGGCGCTGGCGTCCCGCGCGCTGGGCATCTCCATCGACTGGCTGGCGGTGGACGGCTACCGCCCCTTCGCGCGCTTCGAGAGCGACCCGCTCCTCGCCCGTCCCGAGCCGGTGGACGCGCCGCTCCTGGCCATCGAGGTCGACCAGCTGCGCGGCGCGGCGGCGCGGGGGCGGGTGCTGCTCACCGGGACGGGGGGCGACCCGGTGCTGCGCGAGACCGCTTCGCGGCTCACCCGGCTGGTGGCCGGCGGGCGGCTCCTGCGCGCGGGCGCCGAGGCGGCGCAGTACGCGTGGTGGCACCGGCGGGTGCCGCGGCCCGGGGTGCGCACCTGGGTCTCCGGGGCCCACCGGCGGCCCCTGGAAGCGGCCGAGGCGCCGCCCTGGATCTCGCCGGAGCTGGCGCGGCGCGTGGACCTCGCGGCGCGCATCGCGGAGCAGAACGCGCCCGCCGCGGCCCCGCACCCGCTGCGCCCCGAGGCGGCCGCGCAACTCGCGTCGTGCTTCTGGCCCACGCTGTTCGGCGACTACGACCCCGGCGTCACGGGGCTCCCGGTCGAGGTGCGCCACCCCTTCTTCGACCTGCGGGTGGTGCGCTTCGCGCTGGCAGTTCCGCCCGCGCAGTGGTATAATGACAAGGGATTGCTGCGCATCGGGATGCGCGGCCGCCTCCCCGCCCCGCTGCTGCGCCGGCCCAAGACGCCGCTGCGCGAGGACCCGCTGGACGCCCACCGACGCGCGGAGGGCGACGCCTGGCTGGACGGCCGGACGCTGGGCGCCGAGGTGGCGCCGTGGGTCGCCGTGGAGCGCGTCCCCCGCGCGGCCGGCGGCCGGGGCGAGGATCTGGCCGGCCCGGTCTGGCCGCACCTGAGGCCGCTGGGGCTGGCGCTCTGGCTCCGGCGCCAGCAGTGGTGACGGCGGCGGCCTCGACCTCGATCCGGGGGCGACGAGCGCTGCGGGGGCGCGAGTGGCGCGCGGCGACGTCACCCTGGACGTGAACGACCCGGAAGACGGCGTCGGCGGGACCCGGGCCCGCCCCGCGCCGCCGCAGAAGCTTTCCAACACGCCGGTGAATGCCGAATGACCGACGCGAACGACGTGAGCGAGAAGCGGCCCTACGAGGCGCCGCGCCTGGCGGTGTACGGACCCCTGGAGACGTTGACGCTCACCAACGTGACCATGAACATGACCGACCTGGCCAGCGGGCGGCGGACCTGACGCGCCCGTGGCCTGGCCGGCCGCGGGCGACCAGCGGCAGCCACGTGGGGTCCGACCGCCCCGGGCAGATGACCTGAGCCCGTCCCGGACCCGACTGCCTCTTCCTTCCTCCCCGCGCGGCCCGGCGCCTCGACCGCCACCCGACGGGCCGCGGCGCGCCGCGGCCGCTGGCACCGTGCGATACCTTCTCTACGGCCTCTCCGTCCACAGCGACGTCCCGCTCCCCGGCCTGCGCCCCGATCCCGCGCCGGCCGCTCCCGACGTGCGGCTGTCGTTCGGCGCCCACCCCGTGGAGCTCGCCTGCGGCTCCACCGATCCCTGGTACGTCGCCGAGCGCGACGGCGCCGGCGAGGAGCCGGCGCTCACCGTGCACCGCGGCGGCGACGGCGCGTGGCTGCGGCTGCGCTACGCCGACGGCACCGAGTTCACGCTCGACGCGGCCGCCACGCGCGTGGGGTGCACCTGGCCGGCGGCGCTCGCGCTGGAGGACGCGCTCACCTACCTGCTGGGCCCCGTCTGCGGGGTGCTGCTGCGGCTGCGCGGGGTCACCTGCCTGCACGCCAGCGTGGTCTCCCCCGGGGGCGGCGGGGCGGTGCTGCTCTGCGGCGCCGCCGAGGCGGGGAAGTCCACCACGGCGGCCGCCCTGGCCGCGCGCGGTGCGCGGGTGCTGGCCGACGACGTGGCGGCGCTCGAGGAGGTGGGCGGCGCCCTCCGCGTGCGCCCCGCGTACCCGCACCTGCGCCTCTGGCCCGACGCCGTGCGCGCCCTCTACGGCGAGGCGGCGGAGCTGCCGCCGCTCACCCCCAACTGGGAGAAGCGCTACCTGGACCTCGGCGCCCCCGGCGGCGCCTGGCACGACGCGCCGCTCCCCGTCGACGCGGTCTACCTGCTGGCCGACCGCGAGCCCGGGAGCGCGCCGCGGCTGGAGGCGCTCGCGCCCTCGCGCGGCGTGCTGGCGCTGGTGGCGAACACCTACGCCGGCTGGCTCCCGGGGCTGGGGGCGCGCGGGCGCGACCTGGCGCTGTACGGGCGGCTGGTGCGCGAGGTCCCCGTGCTCCGCGCCGTTCCGCACGAGGACGCGGCGCGCCTGCCCGAGCTCTGCGCGCTGCTGGAGGCGGACGCGGACCGGCGCGCGGGGAGGCGCGGTGGCTGACAGCTACACCACGGCCGACTACGGCCACATGCTCGCCGACGCCACCGGGCTCGACGCCTGCGCGCGCGCCCTGGAGCTGGAGCCCGGCGACCGCGTGCGCGCGGCGCTGCAGGCGCACCTGGTGGTGCGGGCGCGCTTTCCCGCGCGCTTCGCCACCTGGGAGGCGGGCCTCGCGCACGTGGACGAGCTCTCCGCGCGGTACGCGGAGTGAGCCGCCCGCGCGCCGCGCCCTCGCCCCCCGCCGCGCGCGGGCCCCGCCCAGGCCGTCGCGCGGAGCACGCGCTGCTGCTCGCCTGCGCGCGTCCGGCCCTAGACCCCGCGCAGGCGGCCTGCGTCCGCCGGCTGGCCGCGGGGCCCCTGGACTGGGAACGGCTCCTGGCGCTCGCCGGGCGCCACCGCCTGGTCCCCTTCCTCCACCGCCACCTCTCCGACGCGCCCCTCCCCCCCTCCGCGCGCGCCGCGCTGCGCTTGGAGGCCCGCGCGGAGGCGCACCGGGGGCTGCTGCTGGCCGCGGAGCTCCGGCGGCTGCTCGCCGCGCTGGAGTCCGCCGGCGTCCAGGCGCTGGCGTACAAGGGGCCGGCGCTGGCGATGCGGGCGTACGGCGACCTGTCGCTGCGCTCGTTCATCGACCTGGACCTGCTCGTCCGCCCCGCCGACGTGCCGCGGGCGATCCAGTGCCTCGCGGCCGCGGGGTACGCCCCCGCCCTCGCCCTCTCGCCCGCGCAGGAGCGCTGGTTCCGGCGTGTGGACGGCGACTATCCGCTCGTCCATCGCGAGACCGGGCTGCTGGTGGAGCTGCACGCCCGCGTCTCCTCCGAGCGCTTCTGCATGCCAATCTCCACCGAGGCGCTGATGCGGCGCTCGACGACCATGCCGCTCGGCGGCGGCGAGGTGCGCACGCTGGGTGACGAGGACCTGCTGCTGGTGCTCTGCGTGCACGGCGCCAAGCACCGCTGGAAGCGGCTGGAGTGGGTGGCGGCGCTGGCCGCGCTCCTCCGCGCCGGCCGCGGCGACGCGCGCGCCGCGCGGGTGCTCGCGGCGGAGCTCCACGCGCGGCGCACGCTGCTGCTGGGCCTCTCGCTCGCCCGGCGGCTGCTGGACGCGCCGCTCCCCGCCGAGGTGGAGGCGGAGATCGACGCGGACGCGGGGCTCGCCGCCCTCGCCGCGGAAGCGGAGGCGCGGCTCTTCGGCGGCGTGGCGGAGGACGGGGACGAGACGACGGCGAACCTCCACTTCAACCTCCGCGCGCGCGACGGCGTGGTGGACCGCGCGCGGTACGCCGCGCGCT
>DASYJZ010000452.1:0-22043 GCA_035995965.1 Longimicrobium sp.
CCCCAGACAGGAGCGCTGGATGAATCAGGGCAGCACCATCTTCTCGCAATTGATCGCCCACGCGTCCCGAGACGCCCTCGACCGCTGCATTCGGCGCTATCGGGGCAACCGCCGCGTCCGCACGTTCAGCTGCCGGGACCATGCACGGCGGTATAGCTGGTGTCAAAAGCGGTGTCACCAATCCCTGCAGGATGCGCGAAACCACGGAGGTTTTTAACGAGCAAGTTGCGCGTGCGGCCGTGATACCCCGTTCTCGCGCCTGCATTTTGCTCTCTAGGCTGGTATGCCAACACGCCGTGTAGTGGTTGCAGCGAATTCATTCGCCTTCCACGCTTTCCCGAACAGGGGGGACCGGAGGCGGCGCTATGCCGTCCTCCAGTCCCCTGGTCCTTTGCGTGAGATCCGCCGCTAGCGGTCGCCGTGGTCGCCCTGGCCCCGCTTGGCCTTCGTCTGCGAGTGCTGCCGGCGGTCGGCGGCCAGCGAGCGGCCCACGTCCACCTGGTCGCCGGTGAAGCGTCCCTGCTCGTCGCGACGGACGTAGCGCTTGTCCCCCTTGTGCGGCTCGATCAGCTCGCGCTCCCTCGCCATATGTTCCCCTCCGTGTCTCAAGTTGCCTCCGGTCAACGGCTTGCGAAGCATGACCCGTGCCGGAGCTCGCAACACGCCGGCATTCCCTTCAGGCTCGACGTCACGACGAAACTTGTCGGCCGGACAGGCGTGTCGGCGCAGTCCGCGAAGGCGGACTTCGTGCCGTTCCAGCGGCGGGTTTCCAACCCGTCGACTGACGGTCGTCGATTCCGGATCTCGATTCCCGGGGCCTTCAACCCGTCGCCCTACGCCTCCGTGGCGCTCCGGCAGAGGTTGTGCGGTGGAGATGATGCCGCCGGAGCCGCCGGCGCATCCCCGCCGAACCGATGGAACCCTCCCGATGACCAACCGCCTGGCGGACGAGACCAGCCCGTACCTGCTGCAGCATGCGCACAACCCGGTGGAGTGGTATCCCTGGGGCCCCGAGGCGCTGGAGCATGCGCGGGCCGAGGACCGGGCGATCCTGCTCTCCGTGGGCTACTCGGCGTGCCACTGGTGCCACGTGATGGAGCGCGAGTCGTTCGAGGACGAGGCCACCGCCACGCTCATGAACGAGCGCTTCGTCTGCGTGAAGGTGGACCGCGAGGAGCGCCCCGACGTCGACTCCATCTACATGACCGCCGTGCAGCAGATGACCGGCCGCGGCGGCTGGCCGATGACGGTGTTCCTCACCCCCCAGGGCGCCCCCTTCTACGGCGGCACCTACTATCCGCCGGAGCCGCGCTACGGGATGCCGTCGTTCCGCCAGGTGCTGCTCGCCGTCTCGGAAGCCTGGCGCGAGCGCCGCGCCGACGTGGACCGCAGCGCGGACGAGCTGCGCGAGATGCTGCGCCAGAACGCCGCCGTGCGACCAGCCGCGTCGGCGCTGGACGCGGGGGTGCTCGACCGCGCGTACGCCGAGCTGGCGCGGCGCTTCGACCCGCGCTGGGGGGGATTCGGCTCGGCGCCCAAGTTCCCGCAGGCGATGGTGCTGGAGCTCCTGCTGCGCCACTGGAAGCGCGCCGGGAGCTCGGAGGCGCTGGAGATGGCCACGCTCACGCTGCGGCGGATGGCCGAGGGGGGGATGTACGACCACGTGGGCGGCGGATTCGCTCGCTACAGCACCGACGCGCAGTGGCTCGTGCCGCACTTCGAAAAGATGTTGTACGACAACGCGCTCCTCGCCCGGGTCTACCTGCACGCGTGGCAGGCCACCGGCGACCCGGAGCACCGGCGCGTGGTGGAGGAGACGCTCGGGTGGGTGAGGCGGGAGATGACCTCGCCCGAGGGCGGCTTCTACAGCGCGCTCGACGCCGACAGCGAGGGCGAGGAAGGGAAGTTCTACCTCTGGACCGCGGACGAGGTCGACGCACTCCTCGGCGCCGAGGAGGGGCCACTCTTCCGCCGCTACTACGACGTGAGCGAGGCCGGCAACTTCGAGGGAAAGAACATCCCGCACACCGCGCGCGGACTGGACGTCGTCGCCGCCGCCGAGGGAGTGTCGCCCGATCGGCTGCGCGCGGTGGTGGACCGTGGCCGCCGCGTGCTGTACGACGCACGGGCGAAGCGGATCTGGCCCGGCTTGGACGACAAGGTGCTCACCTCGTGGAACGCGATGATGCTGCACGCCTTCGCCGAGGCCGCGCGCGTGCTGGAGCGCGACGACTGGCGCGAGGCCGCCGTGCGCAACGCCGATCTCCTGCTCGGCGCGCTTCGCCCCGGCGGACGGCTGATGCGCACGTACAAGCAGGGCCGCGCCAAGATCCCCGCCTTCCTGGAGGACCACGCGCTGCTGGTCGACGCGCTGCTCGCCGTCTACGAGGCGACGTGGGACCCACGCTGGGTGCGCGAGGCGCGCTCGCTCGCGGAGGAGATGCTGGAGCGCTTCTGGGACGACGGCGACGGCGTGTTCTACGACACCGCGAGCGACGCCGAGGAGCTGGTGGTGCGCCCCCGCGACGTGTTCGACAACGCGACTCCGTCGGGCGGCTCCGCGGCGGTGATGGCGCTGCTGCGCTTGGGCGAGCTGGTCGGCGAGCCCCGCTACCGCGCGGTGGCCGAGCGCGCCCTCGCCGGGTCGATGGAACTGATGGCGCGCATCCCCGCCGGCTTCGGCCACCTGCTGAACGCGCTCGACTTCGCGCTCGCCACGCCGACCGAGGTCGCGTTCGTCGGCGACCCCGCGGCCGAGGAAACGCGTGCGCTGCTGCGCACCGTCTCGCGCGCGTACCTCCCGAACGCCGTCCTCGCCTTCCGCTCCCCCGACGCGGGCGACGATAGCGCCGAGCTCATCCCGCTCCTCGAGGGCCGCACCGCGCAGGGTGGCGCCGCGACGGCGTACGTCTGTGAGCGCCTGGCCTGCAAGCTGCCTGTGACCGCCCCCGCCGCTCTCGCGGATCAGCTCGGGATCGAGGCGAGGATGCAGGGCGGTTGAAAACGCCGCAACAACCGGACGAAGTCCGCCGCGGCCGAGGGAAGGACAATACCGCGCCCTCTGAATCTCGGCGACACCACAGGCTGTAGTCCGCGGAGGCGGACTTCGTGTCGTTGTTGCCGCGACTTTAGTCGCCCCGCCGACGAAACCATCGGCAGCTCGCGCTTGCCCCCGCGCCCGCCACCCGGCAGAATCCACCGCCGTCCGTGCTTTCCCTGCATCCCACCCGCATCCCGTCCGCATGACCACGTTCAGCTACTTCGGCGGGATCGACTTCTCGGGGGCTAGAGAGCCGCTCTCCAACCTCTGGGCCGCCGTGGGCCGCGAGCGCGAGGAGAAGCTGGAGATCGTCTCGCTCTGTCCGATCCCCTTCCGGGAGGACCTGCGCTCGCACGTAGCCGAGCACTGGCGCAGGCACGTCGGCGCTGACGAGGGCGACGCCATCCTCTGGGGCGCCGACTTCCCCTTCGGCCTCCCCGCCGAGGCGGGGACGCGGATCGCGGGCGCGCGCCCGCCGGAGTGGGCCGCGCTCGCCGCCTGGGTCGCCGACCGTCCGCCCGACGAGGTGCGCGGCACCATGCCGGACCTGCACAAGGCGCTGCGCCGCACCGACGCCGGCGGCGCGCTGGCGCCCTTCGACCTGCGTCTCTACCGCCAGACGCTGGAGGGGCTCCGCTTCCTGCACGAGCTTCGCGAGCAGGCCGAGGTCTCCATCCTCCCCCAGGCGCCGCGGGCGGACGCGAGCACGGTGATGATCGAGGTCTATCCCGGCGGCGCGGCGAAGGACCTGGGGATTCGCGGCGGCAAGTTGCCGTCGCGCCCCGGCGAGAGCCGCGCGCGTCCGGCGGCGCTCCGGCCGTTCATGACCTTCGCCCACCCGTCCATGGAGGCGTGCGCCTGCACGCTGGAGGACGCCCGCGACGCCTGCATCGCCTGCCTGGTCGCCTACCTCTGCCGCGATGACCTCGACCAGCCGCACCGCCTCGGCCGCGTCCCGCCCGACATGCTGGCGCTGGAAGGCTGGATCTACCGCCCGCCAGCCGCGGTAACGCCGACTTGAAACGATGGCTCACCCGGACGACCGGAGGACCAGAGGACCGCATGTCGTTCTCTGGTCCTCCGTACTCTGGGTGAGTCCTTCTTTTGAATGGACGAGCCCCGTGTCAGAACTGAGAATCGCGGTCCGTTGCATCGGTGAAGGGCCGCGCGGCGGGGGAGAGCGACGCGCGGGCAGGAACACCGGCACGAGTGGCGCAGTATGCTGGTGAGGGAGCGGCGCACCGCCGCTTCCGAATCTCCCGGGCGCACCACCCAGGGCGCCCAGCGCAGACGGCTTCACCGGGCCGGAGAACGGCCCGCACCCCGAGCACCGCCGCGCAGGAGGAGCCCATGTTCAACGTCGTCGTGGATCGCAGGAAGCGCCGCGTGTGGTCCGCCCGGACCGTCGCCGCCTCCGTCGGGGCGCACCTCCTGGTGCTGGCGGGGGTCGTCGCCGCGGCGTCGAGCTCCCAGGCCGCTCCGGCGCCCTTCGTGGTCGACATCTGGACCGCTCCGCCGAGTGCGCCCGCGCCGGTGAAGCCCACGCCACCGCCGCCGTCCGACCAACCGGTCCCGGTGAAGGGCCGAACGCTCGCGCTGCAGACACCGACCACCGTGCCTCCGGATCTGCCGCCCCCGAACCCGGACGCGCCCCCGGCGAACCCCGAGGACTACACGGGCAACGGCCCCGTGGGCAACGTGATCGGCACGCCCCCGGCCACACCGCAGCCGCCGGCCGCCGACCCCGGCCCGCTGCCGGACTTCAGGATCGACGAGCCGATCGACGCCCGCAACGCGGACCAGCTCCCGCAGCTCCTCAGCCCGCGCGACGCCCAGCGGATGCTGGAGCGCGTCTACCCGAGCATGCTGCGCGACGCCGGCGTGACGGGCCACACCACGGTGCTGCTGGTGATCGACAAGACCGGCGCGGTGGAGCCCGGCAGCATCACCGTGCAGGAGACCACCCACGACCAGTTCCGCGACGCGGCGATCCGCGCGGCCCAGCGGTTCCGCTTCCGGCCCGCCAAGCTGCACGGCGAGGCGGTCGCGGTGAGCATCTCCATCCCCATCGAGTGGCAGATCCAGCCCTGACGGACACGTCGCAAGGATACGCGAAGGGCCCGGCGGAAGCGCCGGGCCCTTCGCGCATCACTTCACCCCTCCTTCAGCCGACGGCCACCTCGGCCTCGGGCGCGGGCCGCCCGTCGACGGCGGTCTTCACCAGCGTGGCGCCGAGGATCAGCGCGCCGCCGGCCAGCGGCCAGGCGCCGGGGTTCTCGCCGTGCACGATCCAGCTCCAGAACGGGTTCAGCGCCGGCTCCAGCAGCAGCAGCGTCGACGCCTCCAGCGCGGCGACGTGGCGCAGGCCGTTCGTCAGCAGCACGTACGCGGCGCCGATCTGGAAGACGCCGAGGTAGCCGATCACCGCCACGTCCAGCGGAGCCACCCGCGCGGGAAGCGCGAAGGGGAGGCAGACCAGGAAGGCGATGGCGTTCCCCGCCACGATCGTCGGCAGCGAGCTCCCCTCGCCGCCCGCGCGGCTCCCCAGCCAGCGCAGCCCCATGATCGTCGCCGCCCAGAACACGCTGCTCAGCAGCGCCAGGATGTTCCCCAGCCGCGGGTTGGGCGCCGTGGCCGCCACCGGCGGCCGACCCACGAAGAAGAGCCCCATCGCCAGCGCCACCACGGCGATAAACACCAGGTCGCGCCCGCGGATCTTCTCGCGCAGCAGGAACGGGCTGGCGAGCAGCACGTAGAGCGGCGCCGTGTCCTGCAGGAAGATGGAGTTGGCCGAGGTGGTGAGCTTGTTCGCGGCCACGAACAGCACCATGGTGCCCGCGTACGCCACCGCCACCGGGAGCACGCGCCACGACCACCCCCGGCGCGCTTCGCGGAGCAGCAGGAACACCGTGAGCGCCGCCACCCCGGAGCGGAAGCTGGCCACCTGCCAGCTGGTGAGCGCCGTCGCCTTGATCGCCGCGCCCCCCGTGGAGAAAAGCAGCGCGGCGCCGAGGATCTCGAGGCGGTTGCGGGTGGTTGCCACGTCTTCGACTCCGGAAAAGGCGTCTCACGACAGACGCAGAGCCGCGGAGAGACCCGGGTGGTTCTCTGCGGCTCTGCGGCTCTGCGTGAGATGCCGTTGCTGTTTTTCTACTCGGACTGCGGCCCCGCGGCCTTCACGGAGTCGGACACACGGTCTTCGAAGCGCTTGAAGTTCTCGGCGAACAGGCCGGCCAGCTTCTTCGCCTGCTCGTCGAAGGCGGCGGGGTCGGGCCAGGTGTTGCGCGGGATCAGCACCTCGGACGGGACGCTGGGGATGCTGGCCGGCACGGAGAGGCCGAAGAACGGCACGGTGGTCGTCTCCACCGCGTCCAGCTCGCCGGCCAGGGCGGCGCGCACCATGGTGCGGGTGTAGGGGAGTTTCATCCGCTGCCCCACGCCATATGGGCCGCCGGTCCACCCGGTGTTCACCAGCCAGACGGTGGCCTGGTGCTCCTGCAGCTTCTTCCCCAGCATCTCGGCGTAGACGCTGGGGTGCAGCGGCAGGAACACCGCCCCGAAGCAGGCGGAGAACGTCGGCTGCGGCTCCTTCACCCCCCGCTCGGTGCCGGCCACCTTGGCCGTGTACCCCGAGAGGAAGTAGTACATCGCCTGGTCCGGCGTGAGCTTGCTGATCGGCGGGAGCACGCCGTACGCGTCGGCGGTGAGGAACACCACGTTCTTCGGGTGCCCGCCGCGCGCGCTGGGGACGTGGTTCTCGATGTAGTGCAGCGGATAGCTCACCCGCGTGTTCTCGGTGAGCGACTGGTCGTCGAAGTCCACGCGGCGCTGCTCGTCGACCACGCAGTTCTCCAGCACCGTGCCGAACATGCGCGTGGTGGCATAGATCTCGGGCTCGCCCTCCCTGGAGAGCTTGATGGCCTTGGCGTAGCACCCGCCCTCGAAGTTGAACACGCCCTGGTCGCTCCAGCCGTGCTCGTCGTCGCCGATCAGCGCGCGCTCCGGGTCCGCGGAAAGCGTGGTCTTCCCCGTGCCCGAGAGGCCGAAGAAGAGGGCGGTGTCGCCCCCGGGCCCCACGTTCGCCGAGCAGTGCATGGAGAGCACGCCCTGCTTCGGAAGCAGGTAGTTCAGCAGGCCGAACACGCTCTTCTTGATCTCGCCGGCGTAGCGCGTGCCGCCAATCAGCACCTCGCGGCGGGCGAAGTTGATCAGGATGAAGGTGCTGGTGCGCGTTCCGTGGCGCGCGGGGTCCGCCGAGTACTCGGGTGCGTGCAGGATGGTGAAGCCGGGCTCGAAGTCCTCCAGCTCGTCCTCGCTCGGGCGGCGGAACATGTTGAAGGCGAACAGGTTGTGCCACGCGTTGGGGGTGATCACGCGCACCCCCAGGCGGTACCGCGGCTCGGCGCCGCACCACATGTCGCGCACGAACAGGTCCTGCCCCTCCAGGTGCCCCAGCACGTCCTCGCGCAACAGGTCGTAGTTCTCCTGCTCGAAGGCCACGTTCACCTTCCCCCAGTCCACGTCGCCCTCGGAGCCGGGCTCGCGCACCACGAAGCGGTCGTTCGGAGACCGCCCGGTGTGCGGCGTGGTCACGGCGTTGAAGGGCCCGCCGTCCACCAGGATCCCCTCGCCGCGGCGGATGGCGTGCTCCACCAGTTCCACCGGGTTCAGGTTCCAGAACACGGTGCCGGGGCTGCGGATGCCATGCCGGTCAAGGCCGTAACGGCTCGCGTGCCCAAAGCTGGGGGCGGCGGCCTCGGCGGGGTTCAACGTGGTTGCCATGCTGAGGATCTCGGTTTCCGGGAACGACGTTCCGCCGCCGCCGGTGCTCACTGTTTGCGGCCGCGGAAGGAAAACAGGGGACGAACGCTATCACGCGCGGCGGGCCGGGGCAACCTTGATCGCGCCCGGATGAGCGGGGCTCATCGCGGCCTCGGCCTCGTCAACGGCATCTCACGCGGAGCCGCGGAGCCGCGGAGGAGGCGCTGCGCCCCTCGCGTCTCCGCGACTCTGCGTGAGCGCCTACTTCTCGTCGTCGGGCTCCACCACCACGCGCTCTGACTTGCCGCGGCCGAAGGTCTCCGGCGAGTACATCTCCTCCGCGCGCGGCGGGGGGACGATGAACTGGCCGGGGGTCGTCGCACGCGCCACGTACGCGTACGTGTACGTGCCCGCGGGGAGGAGCGAGGCGAAGGCCTCGGCCCGCTCGTCGCGCAGGTTCTGGTGCTCGTACCAGTACAGGCGCCACCACCAGCCGTAGTCCATCGGCCGCGCGCCGCCGTCCTGCCCCGGCGGGGTCTGGCGGGTGCCCTGCAGCTCGGGGTTCACCGGCTCGAAGCCGGCGGGGAGCGGGTCCACCAGCGCCACGTGCAGCCGCCGCGAGGGCGCCGTCATCGTCAGCGTCACCCGCACGCGCGCGCCGGCCTTCACGTGCCAGCGCCCGTCCGCGCCCAGGCGCACGTCGCGCGGATCGTCCACCGCCTCGTAGGTCCGCGACACCGCGAAGCCGGCGTCCAGCGCCGCCAGGTCCAGGTCGCGCGGGGCGTAGCGCAGCCCGGCGCGGTAGTAGATGCGGCCGGGGCCCTCCTTCCCGATCGTTACCGAGCCGGGGCGGTCCTCCTGCAGCACCCGCATGGGCACGGAGACCAGCCAGCGGTCCGCCTGCCGCCCGGTGAAGGCGTGGCTCCCGGCGAAGCGCTCGCCCAGCCAGACGCGTGCGACGAACTCCGGCGTCTGCCCCTCGAAGGCGTGGAAGTAGCGGTCGAGCGCCAGCAGCACCCACGCGTTCTCCTGGGTGTTGTTCCACCGCCCCCTGGTGCGGTGGCCGAGGAGCCCGCGCACCACCTTGGGCACCAGCGGGTTGTCGGGCTTCGCGGCGAGCAGCGCCTCGAGCACCACGCCGTCGGTGCGCCGCTCGCTGTGCAGCAGCAGGTACTCGCCCTCGCTGTAGCGCGTGGCGAAGGTCGCGGTCGAGGCCGTCTCGGTCGCGCGGTTGTCGATGGCGCGCAGCAGCAGGTCGCGCTCGGCGGCGAGCGCCGGGTAGCGCGTCGCGGCGGAGAGGAGCCACCCGGCCATCTCCACCGTCATCGAGTCGCGCGGCGTCGCGGCGACGAAACGGCGCACCTCGTCGGCGGCGCGCGAGTCGTCCATCCTCGCCCGCACGTACAGGGCGTACGCGTGCAGCGCGCGCTTCACGTCCTGCGGATACTCGGCCGGGAGGTTGCGCGGGACCGCCTGCAGGTACGCCCGGGCGCGCGCGAGGGCCTCGGCCGGCACGGTGTAGCCCTTCTCCTTCGCCCGCTGCAGCGCGTGCGCGGCGTGGATGCTGGCGTAGGGGAAGGAGCGGTCGCCGCGCGCCCACAGGCCGAAGCCGCCATCGGGGTTCTGCATGGCCGCCAGCGCGCGCACGTCGCGCTCGACGGAAGCCTGGAGCTGCTCCGGGGCGGGGAGCTCCTCGGTGCGGAAGGCCTGGAGCACGTCGCGCAGCGCCACCACCCCCAGCATCCGCGAGGCGATCTGCTCCGCGCACTCGTAGGGGTAGCGCACCAGGTAGAGCAGCGCGTCGGTGAGCTCCTGCAGCGCGGTGGACGAGGTGGTGACCTCCAGCCCCCCAAACGCGGGGATCGCGTCCGCCGGCACCTGCAGCGGCAGCGTCTGCGCGCTGTCGCCGGTGAAGGTGCCGTAGGTCGCGAACGCCTCGGCGGTGGCCGGGGTGTAGACCGGGAGCTCGCCCTCCGCCGCGTCCGCCAGCGTGGACGAGGCGGCGGCGACCTGGAAGAACGCCGGGCCCGCGCGCACCGCCTCGGCCGCCAGCCGCACCTCCACCCGATCGTGCGCGGGGACGGTCACGCGGCGCCCCGTCTCCGTCACGTCGATTCCGGACGCGCGCGCGGCCACGTCCACCTCCACCGGCGTCCCCGTCTGGTTCTGCACCACCACCGGCAGCTCGAAGCGGTCGCCCCAGTTCAGGAAGCGCGGCGCGGAGGGGCGCACCATCAGCGGCTGCCTCGCCGTCACGCCGGACTCGCCCAGGCCGTAGCGCGTCCCACCCTCCACCGCGACCGCCGTGACGCGATAGCGGGTGAGGTTCGACGGGAGCTTGAAGGGCACCGTCGCGCGTCCGTCCGGCCCCGTCACCACCACGGGGGAGAAGAGCGCGAGCGGGTCGAAGTTGCTGCGCACCGCGATCGGCGCGGGGGCCGCGCCGGGCTCGGGCGGCGGGGGAGGAGGGGGAGGCGGAGGAGGCGGCGGCATCGGCTGCGCCATGTCCTGCATGGCCATTGCAGGCGCATTCGCGGCCAGCTCCCGCCGCATGATCCCGCCGGCGCGCCCGTTGTAGGAGAGCGTCTGCCTCATCTCCTCGAGCCGCAGCGGGACCAGGGAGATGCGGAGCGGCGGCGGGGCCGTTTCACCGACCACCACCTCTACCCGCGCCGTCGCGTACCCAGCGAAGCTGACCACCACCGTGCGCGCGCCGGACGCCACGGAGGAAAGCCTAAAACGGCCGGCGTCGTCGGTCCGCACGCTGTCTCCGCTCCCCGCCAGCGACACCCGCGCGCCGCCGATGTAGCCGCCGTTGCGCGCGTCGACCACGCGCCCGACCAGGGTGTGCGGCGCCGGCTCGAAGTCCGGCGCCACCACCTGCACCAGTGGGCGGAGGCGCACCTCGCTCACGCCCGGGCCGCGCTGGCGATAGAAGGCGGCGAGGGGATCGGGGATGGAGTAGCCGCTGAGCGCCAGCACCGCCTCGTCCACCACCACCAGCGCCACCTCCGCCCCGGCGACGGCGCGGCCGGCGGGGTCGCGCACCTCCACGACGACCTCGGTCTGCGCGTCGGGCGCTGCGGCGGTGTCGCGCGGGAGCGGCTTCACCGCCAGGGTGCGCGTCGCCGGCGGCACGGACAGGTTCGCCGTCGCCACGGCGAAGCTCACGCCGCGCGCCCCCTCGCCGTGCCGTCCGTCGGAGGCGCCGACCAGGTCCACCTGCACGTTCACGTTCGGCACGTCGGCCTCGCCGATCGGCACCGCCAGCGTGGTCAGCGGCCCATCGACGCGGAGCTCCTCGCTGCGCAGGAGCCCGTTGCGGCGCACCGTCAGCAGCGCGCGGGCGGGGGTGAACTGCGTGCGCAGCAGCAGCCGCGCGGTGTCGCCCACCGCGTAGGTGCGGCGGTCGGGGGTCAGCTCGGCGCTCGTCCCGCCGTTCTCCTCCGGCCCCATCGCGAAGCCGCGCCCGCCGCTCACCCACACCGTGAGCGTGGAGCGCGCGGGGCGGCCGCGCGCGTCGGTCACCGTCGCCGCGACGTCGTAGCGCCCCGCCTCGGCCGCGCGGAAGACGCAGCGCACGGGCTGCGGGGCGGACTCGCGGACGCAGGCGGTGGAATCCTCCACCACCTCCTTCCACTCGCCGCGCTCCTGCCGCCAGCCGCGCCGCACCGCGCTCACGTTCACCGTGCGGCCGGCGACGGGCTTCCCGGCGAGGTCGACGACGACCAGGTCCAGGTCGATGGAGTCGCCCGCCTGCAGCCAGGCACGGCGCGTCCGCAGCCCCACGTACACCTCCGCGGGGTGCACCAGCAGCGTCGTGCTGGCGGACCACGTCTGCCGGTTGACGTCGGTGACGGTGGCCTCGGCCTCGACCGTGTAGGGCCGCGGCGGGTCGGCGCGGGTGAAGCCGACGCGCAGCACGTGCTGCCCCGACGCGTCCGTCGCGCCTTCCAACGCCATCGAGCGCGTGTCCGCGCCGCGGCCGCGGCCGGCGCGGTAGAAGAACACCGGCGCCTCGCCGAACGTCCACTCGTCCCACCCCGGCGGGGTGTACGAGCCGGGACTGGCGGTCACCTGCCAGTGCACCGGCGCGCCGGGGAGCGCGCCGCCCGCGAAGTAGCTGGCGCGCGCCGTCACCTCCGCGCTCCCGCCGATGAAGTGCGGCCCCTCCTGGGCCGAGACCGAGACGGTGTACTCCGGCCGGCGGAACTCCTGCACCTGGAACACCGCCACCGTCTGCACACCGTTCAGCCGCTCGTCGTTCCTCTCCAGCCTGAGCTCGAGCTGCGAGCTCCCCAGGTTGGCGCCCGCGGGGACCGCGAAGGTGCCGTCGAAGCCGCCCAGCGCCGTCAGCCGCGCGGTCCCGCGCGCGATCTCGTTGTGGCGCGCGTCGAAGGCCGTCCACGCCACACTCTCGCCCGCGGCGGCGAGCAGTGCCACGCCGCCGTCCTTCCCCGGGGCGATCCGCCGCACCCAGCCCTTGAAGCGCACCGTCTCGCCCGGCCGGTACAGGTTGCGGTCGGTGAACGCGTACCACGCCGCCGTCGCCGCCGGCTCCTCGCGCCGCCAGTTCGCGTATCCCCCCGTCCCCCGCGCCAGGAACGCCATGTCCGCGCCCTGCCGCACCACCAGCAGCGGCTGGTCGCCGGTGCCGGCGGGGAGCGCGAAGGTGGCGAGCCCACGCGCGTCCGTGGTTGCGCCCGTGCCCGCGGCCGCGCCGGCTTCGGGGGATGGGACCAGCCGCACCTGGGCGCCGGCGAGCGGCGCGCCGTCCACCAGCGAGGTGGCCCAGGCGAGCAGGTCGGTGGCATCGGAGAACGCGGCCACGCCGATGCGGGTGGACTGCACCCAGACGTACGCCACCTGCTGGCGCTCGTAGGCCTCGGTCCCGTCCAGCGCCTCCACCGCCACCGCCACGCTCCCGAATCCGGCCGTCAGTCCGGGCGACAGGTCCACGCGCACCTCGCGCTCCTCCCCCGGCGGCGCGTCGATCGTCAGCACGCGGTCCACCGCGGGCTTTCCCGGGAGCGGCAGGGGATCTTCCGGGCGGCGGCGGCCCATCGCGGTGAAGCGGTACCAGTCCTCCGGCTGCACCCGGTGGATGCGCAGCCGCAGCCGCCGGTGGCCCTGGCTGGAGAAGGAGATCGCGCGCTCGGCGAGCGGGTCGAGCACGATCATCCCCCCCGGCCCGTTCAGCGAGGCGCCGGGGACGCCGACTTCGAAGACGCGCGTCTGCGGCGTGCCCAGCGTCTGCCCGAAGACGTCGCGGATGGCCGCGTCGAGCCGCACGGTGTAGCGCGTGGTCTGGCGCGTCTCGCCCGAAATCACCAGGGCGCGGCCGGAGACGGTCACGCTCATCCCCGGGATCGCGGGCTCCACGCGCACCATCTCGGGGCGGAAGGCGCGCTCGTCCAGCGGGTTGGAGAGCTGAAGGAAGAAGGGCTCGCCCAGCCGGCAGGAGCAGTTCTGTTCCTCGATCCGGAGCGGGCCGTAGGTGCGGAACTCCCAGAACTGCTCCACGGTGGTGAGGCGCGGCCCCTCGGCCGAGGGCGTGCCGGGACCGACGCTCACGCGCACCTCGGCGTTGCGCGGGAGCGGGGCCACGGGGCGGAAGGCGAGCCAGCGGCCGGGCGTCTGCCCCGCCGTGAGCGCCTTCACCAGCGAGTCCGCCGCCACCTCGGCCGGGGTCGCCAGGCGCACCGGCCGGTCGGCGCCCGCCGCACGCAGGCGGACGGAGCGCAGCACCGCCGCCGGGTCGATCCGCTGGTCGAAGGCGACCACCAAGATGGGCGTGAGCTCCGTGGGCCCCGGCTGCGGCGAGCCGCCCACCGCCTGGGCCGCGGGGGTCGCAAAGGTCCAGCGCAGCGCGGCCGCCAGCGGCGTCCCCGCGGCGGAGCGCGTCCCGGCGGGGACCTCCACCGTGTACTCCGTGGCCATCGGCAGCCGGCCGGTGGGCTCGAACTTCAGCGTGCGCGCGTCGATCCACCGCCAGCGCCCCGGCGGCTGCGGGGTGATGCGCGCGGGGACCGCCTGGGCGGCCACGTCGCTCACCGAGCCGAGCGGCACCATCGGCTGCGAGAAGGTGATGCTCACCTCGGCACCGACGTCCACCTCGCCCTCGGGCGCGCGGCGGATCACCTCCAGCACGGGCGCGGCGGGGGTGACGGGCCGTCCCGGCCGCGCGCCGGTGCTGTCGCGCGGCGGGAACGGCTCGGCGAGGGTCCGCCCGGCGCGCGGCGGCGGGAGCGTCTGCGCGGGGAAGAAGAACGAGTCTGCGGGCGTCGCGCGGGTGCGCAGCGGCTGCAGGCGCGCCAGCAGCGCCTGCGACTCGGCCGCGGTCAGCAGCCGCCCGGTGACCACGGTGGAGCGCGCGCGCACGCCGCCCATCGAGGCCTCGTCCAGCCGGAAGAAGAGCCCGGACGAGTCCACCGTTTCGGGGATCCCGCGCGTGTAGACGGGATACAGCGGCGGAATCCGGCGGGCCTGCTGCGCCTCGGGCCGCACGGCCGGGCGCGTCGCCTCCGGACGCGTGGACGGACGGGTGGATACGGGGCGCTGGGCCGCGGCGTGGCCGGGGAGCAGGGCGCCCGCGGCGGCGAGCAGGAGCAGCGCGGAGGTGCGGCGCACGAAGGTCATCGGCAATTCGACGGTGGGTCGAGGGTCCGCCGGAAGGGGTGGGTCCCTCCGGCGCGGTGCTGCGTCAGGACAGGAAGCGGGCGCGTACCTCCGGCGGAGGCAGCATGCACGCGTCCACGCGTCCGAAGATGCGATAGCGGCTCTTCGCCACGCGGTCGTAGAGGAAGTCGCGGACCGGCCGCGGGACGAAGCCGAGGACGCGAAGCGCGGGCCAGGGCGCATCCATCCACCGCGCGATGCGCAGCGCCGCGCGCGATTTCACGTAGGCGCGGCCGTCCTCCACCAGCACGACACTGTCGAGCGCGTCCGTGGGGAGCCCGTGCCCCTCCAGCAGCGCGCGCCCGGCGTCGGACTGCAGCGCGGCGAAGCGGAATCGTCCCCGCCGGTCGTGGCGCAGGATGAGCTGCACCGAGCGGTCGCACAGGCCGCAGGTGCCGTCGTAGAGCACCACCGGCCCGTCCGCGCCGGCGATCGTCGCATCGTTGCTCATGGTTCTCTCCTCGATGGGGAGAATGTACGCCCAGCCGCCTCCCGGGTCCAACGGCGCGCCACGAACGATTCTGACCATTCCATCAACAGACTGGTCTCACGCAGAGGGACCAGAGGTACCGGAGAACTGACCGGTGCCGTCTCTGGTACCTCTGGTTCCTCTGCGTGATACCGTCTTTTCTTGAAGTCGACAGGAGTTTGATCCGCGCGTCCGCAGGAGACCAGTCTGTTTCGTTTGCTGAAGCAGTTGTGGGACAGTGGCTTAGGTTGTGCAGACCTTCATCGGACCCGGAACCACCCACCGCCCCGAACCGTCGCCACCCGATGCCCAGCCCCGGAGCCCGCAAGCACCCCGTCACCCTCGCCGCGGCCGTGTTGGCGTCCGCGGGGCTGATGGGCGCCGCGTGGGCGCTCGACGCCATGCGCCGCCAGAACGCCACCCGGCGCCTGCACCGCCAGGTGGTGGACCTGCTGCTGAACGCCCTCACCGCCGACGATCCGGTCACCGCGCGCCACAGCCGGCGCGTCGCGGACCTGAGCTTCGCGCTGGGCGAGGCGGACGGGCGGCTCGCGCGCGACGAAATGGCCACGCTGCGGGTGGGCGCGCTGCTGCACGACATGGGGAAGATCGACGACCGCTTCTTCCTGATCGTGCACTCGCGCAAGCCGCTGAGCAAGGAGCAGCGGGCGCGAATCAAGCACCATCCGCACCAGAGCGCCTGCATCCTGGAGCCGCTGGAGGAGCCGCACCCGGGGATCATGAAGATCGTCTCCAGCCACCACGAATGCTGGGACGGGAGCGGCTACCCCTGCGGCCTCGCGGGCGAAGAGATCCCGCTCGCCGCGCGCATCATCGCCCTGGCCGACGTCTTCGACGCGATGACGCAGCCGCGGAGCTACAAGGAGGCGATGCCGGTGGAAGAGGCGCTGGAGAAGCTCGACGAGGGTTGCGCCCGCCAGTTCGACCCGCACCTGGTGGAGCTGGTGGAGAGCGACCGGGTGCTCGACCGCTGGATGGAGATCGCGTACCAGGGCCTGGACGACGAGCTCCGCCACCTCGCGCACCCCAACCCCACCGAGGCCGCGCTCGCCCAAGTCGACACCGAGTAAGAACGGATTGGCTCTCACGGAGAAGCGGTTATCTGTTCCCGGCTTTGGCCGCGGTCGCCGCGTGCACGAAGGCGCGCACCAGCGGCGGCGTGTGGCCGTGCAGCGCGGCGCGCTCGGGCTGGAAGAGGGTGGCGACGTAGAACGGGTGCTCCGGCAGCTCCATCGCCCGCACGGCGCCGTCGGGATCGAAGCCGGTGAAGCGCATCCCGTGGCGCTCCAGCGTCTCCCGGAACTCCGGGTTGAGCCCGAAGCCGCACATGTACTCCTCCTCCACCGGCTTCGGCCCGTAGATGCCGTGCAGCCGGGACCCTTCCTCGAACCTCACCTGGCCGCCGATGTCGCGCAGCGCGCAGGCGAGCGCGGTGACCACCAGCGCCTCGCCCTCGGGGTCCGTCTCCGCGTGCCCAGCCGCGCCGATCCCGGCCACGTTCCGCGCGAACTCGATCACAGCGTGCTGAAAGCCGCCGCAGGTGCCCAGGAACGGCATCCCGCGCTCGCGGGCGCGCCGGATGGCCGCGAGCGCGCCCTCCGTGCTGCGGTACGGGCTGGCGGGGACGCACCAGACCGCGTCCACGTGCCCCAGCGCCTCCTCCTCGTCGGCGGCGACCTCTTCGGTGGCGACCCACACCGCGTCCACGGTGCGGCCCAGCGAGAGCGCGGCCAGGCCGAGCGCCTTGGGGATGGCCCGGTGCGCCACCACCTCGGGGTCGTGGTCGCCGACCAGCGCGATGAACGTGGGTTCCATGGCGAGACCTCGCCGGCAGCGTGTCCGCCGTCCGCGCGGGACGGCGGGGAAGGACGGTGGGAGGATCGAGATCAAGATGTGCTGCAGAAGCCGTCTGCGGAAGCCTTCTGCTACGCGGGCGGCGGCGACGGAGCGCAGTAGGCAACGGCCGTCCGCGCCAGGATCTCGGCGACCTGCACGTGCGAGTCGATGTCGGCCCACTCCACCAGCTCGTGCGCGCCGGCGCCGCGGCCGCCGATCACCACCGTCTCGATCCCCGCCGCGGCCAGGAACGAGGCGTCCATCCAGAACCCGAAGCCGCGGGTGACCGGCGCGGCGCCCAGCACCTCCGTCGCCGCCGCGAGCACCGCGCGCACCACGTCCGCGTCCGCCGGCACCTCGAACGAGCCGCGCGTCAGCGTCGGGCGGACTTCCGCGCGGAAGGTAGGGTCCTCCGCCGCGAGCGCGGCGGCGATGGCGCGCAGGGGGGCGACCACGCTCTCCTCCGTCTCGCCGGGCGTCATCCGCCGCTCGATGGTGGCGACGCAGCTCGCGGCGTAGGTGCTGGCGCCGGTGCCGCCCTTCAGCAGCCCCACGTGCAGCGACGGCGCGCCCACCAGCGGGTGTGCCCCCGAGGCGCGCAGCTCCCGCTCGTGCGCGTCCAGGCGATCCAGGAAGCGCCCCATGCGCAGGTTCGCGTCGATCCCCTCGTCGTACAGGCTACCGTGCGCCGCCCGTCCGAAGGTCTCCACCTCGATCCAGCAGAAGCCCTTGTGCGCGAGCCCCACCGCCAGCTCCGTGGGCTCGGTGACGATCGCCGCGTCGGCGGTCACGTGGCGCAGCACCTCCCGCATCCCGATGCTCGCCACCTCCTCGTCGGCCACCGCGGCGATCAGCACGTCGCCGGCGAGGGCGGCGCCGTGGTCGCGGAGCGCCTTCACCGCGGCCAGGCACGCCGCCAGCCCGCCCTTCATGTCGTAGCTCCCGCGCCCGTAGACCCGTCCGTCGCGCACCTCGCCCGAGAGCGGCTCCTCCATCCCCTCGATGCCGACGGTGTCGAGGTGCGCGTACAGCATCAGCGAGCGCCCGCCGCCGGTGCCGGGGAGCACACCGACCACGCTCGCGCGTCCCGGCTCGTCCTCGAAGCGGCGCGTCGACATCCCCAGCCGCTCCATCTCCTTCGCCACCCGCCCGGCGATCTCCGACTCGTTGGTGGAGCCGTCGCTGAAGGCGGGGTTGATGGACTGCGTGCGCACCAGCCGCTGCAGCGTCTCGACGAAGTATTCGCGGTCCGGTTGCATCTCGTTACTTCCTTCATCCAAAGAAAAAGATTCACCGCGCCTCGGCCACCATCCGCAGCCCCGTCGGCCGCAGCGTGATCAGCGGCTGCCGTCCGACCTCCGCGCCGGGGACGTGCCGCAGCCGCCAGCGCCGCGCCAGGGTGGCGAGCACCAGGATCCCCTCCGTCCACGCGAACCCCTCGCCGATGCACTTCCGCGGCCCGCCGCCGAACGGGAAGTAGGCGTAGCGCGGGAGCGCCGCCTCGTTCTCCGGCGTCCAGCGGTCCGGGTCGAAGCGCTCCGGCTCCGGCCACCAGCGCGGGTCGCGCTGCGTCACCCACGGGCTCATCAGCACCACCGTCCCCGCGCGCACCCGGTACCCACCCGCCGCGAAGTCCTCCAGCGGCTGCCGCCCGATCGCCCACGCCGGCGGATACAGCCGCATCGACTCGGCCAGCACGGCGCGGCTGAACGGCAGCCGCGGCAGGTCGTCGGCACGCGCCGCGGCGGCGCCGAGCGCGTCCAGCTCGGCGTGCAGGCGCGCCTCGGCGGCGGGGTTCAGCGCGAGCAGGTGCCAGGTCCAGGCGAGCGCGTTGGCGGTGGTCTCGTGGCCGGCCAGGAAGAGCGTGAGCGCCTCGTCGCGGAGCTGCCGGTCCGTCATCGCCGCGCCGTCGCCCTCCTCGTCGCGCGCGGCCAGCAGCATCGAGAGCAGGTCGCCGCGGTCCTCGCCCGAGCGGCGGCGCTCTTCGATCATGCGGTAGATGGTCGCGTCCAGCCGCGCCGAGGCGCGCCGCACCCGCAGCGTGCCGGGGAGGGGAAGGCGGTCGAGGATGACGCCGAGCGGGTTGGTGAGCCGCTTGAAGGCCGCCAGCGCGTCGTTCAACGCCGCGCCGATCTCGTCCGCCTCGCGCTCCACCTCGGCGCCGAAGAGCGTCTTCCCGGCGATGGCGAGCGTCAGGCGGTTCATCTCCCGCGCCACGTCCATCTCCACGCCGGGGCGCCAGCCGTCGCCGGCACGCGCGGCGTACGCCACCATCGTCTCGCCCAGCGCGGCGATGCGCTCGCGGTGGAAGGCGGGCTGCGCCATCCGCCGCTGCCGCAGGTGCGGCTCGCCCTCGCTGGTGAGCAGCCCCTGGCCCAGGATCACCCGGGCACGCTGCAGCGCGCGGCTCTTGATGAAGTTGCGGTGGTGGGTGACCAGCACGTCGCGCACCGGGTCGGGGTGCGCGATCAGGTACAGCCGCCGCGGCCCGAAGCGGAAGCGGACCACGTCGCCGTACGTCGCGTGCAGGCGTTCGAGGAAGCGGAGGGGGTCGCGCCGGAAGGCGGGGAGGTGCGCGAAGGGGATGCCGCCGGGACCGGGCGGCTCGGGGAGCGCGCCGGGCGGGGCGGAGGCCGCCCCGGTGGGGAGCACGGCCGCCCCGCCGCCGCTCACGGGGTCACCCGCAGCAGGCTTGGATGCGCGTGCCGATGCGGCTCCAGCGCGCGGCGGTGAGGAAGTGCGGGAAGGGCGAGTCGCGGTCCTTGTCCACGCTGAAGTAGATGAACAGCGGCTTGCCGCGCACCACCTCGCGCGGGATGAACCCCATGAAGCGCGAGTCCAGCGACTGGTCGCGGTTGTCGCCCATCACCCAGTAGCTGTCCTTCGGCACCACCAGCGGCCCCCAGTTGTCGCGCGTGGGGTGGTACTGCGCCCGGTCGACCGACGGGAGCAGGGCGGGGAGGTGGTTCTTGTAGCCGTAGCGGTCGGGGTTCACCTCGGGCGGGAGCCCGCCGCGGCTGCCGTCCAGCTCCAGCGGCGGGTCCGCCTCGCCCAGGCGCTGCACGTACGGCTCGTTCAGCCGCTTCCCGTTGCGGTAGACGGCGCCGGCCTTTCCCCACAGCGTGTCGCCGGGAACGCCGATCACGCGCTTGACCACGTCCTCCTCGGGACGGTTGTAGGTGGGGCGGAAGACCACGATCTCGCCCGGCCGCGGGTCGCGGAAGCCGGGGACGCGCCACCCGGTGAGCGGCACGTGCGCCCCGAACACGGCGTTGTTCGCCATCAGATAGTCGCCGACCAGCAGGGTGTTCTCCATGCTGTTCGACGGGATGGAGTACGCCTGGACCAGGAAGGTGCGGATGATCAGGAAGAGCACCACCGCTGCGGCGATGGACTTGATCCACTCCAGCAGCTCGTTCTTGGACTTCGCGCCGGACTTCTCCTTCGCGGGCGCGGGTCGGGCGCGCGCGGCGGCGCGGGTCTGCGGATTCGGCACTGGGCTCACGCGTGCGGGGTGCGCCCCGCCGGGCGGCGGGGCCGTACGAATATCCCCCCGGCGGCAGGTGCGCACAAGCCGCCGGGGTCCGGCTGAGTACGCCCGCTGGAGCCTAAAGTTTCCCGCCGGCAACAGATTCGACTCACACGGAGCGTGAGATGTTGTTTGCGAGGCTACGAGGCTTCGGACCTCGACCGTTCGCCACCAGCGCCGTCACGGCGGTCGGGGATCTCCCGACGCCGCAGCCGCTCCCATGTGGCCGTGGCGGAAGCGGATACACTGCGCGTCCGCTGCAAAACGGGGCAGGCGCCGGACGCCGAGCGGAACCGTTCTTGCCGCGTTTCGCCGGCGAGCGGCAACCCCCCGGGGCGCAGCCGCCGCGGCTCCATTGGCATCCATCCAGGTGATCGATTTGTCCGGAAGGTACGATCCCACGCTCGTCGCGGCGTCGGTGCTGATCGCGGTGCTCTCCGCCTACGCCGCGCTGGCGCTGGTCTCGCGGGTGACGGCGGCGCGCGGCCGCTTCCGCCTGGCATGGCTGGTGGGCGGGAGCGTGTCGATGGGGCTGGGGATCTGGGCGATGCACTTCGTGGGGCTCCTCGCCTTCCACCCGGGCGGCCCCACCGCCTACGCCGTTCCCGTGGTCCTGCTCTCCGCCGTGGCGCCGGTGCTCGCCTCGGCACTCGCACTCTACGTGATCTCGCGCGAGCGGGTCGGCCCCGGCGGGCTGGCGGTGGCGGCGCTGGTGATGGGCGCGGCGCTCGCGTCCATGCACTTCATCGGCATCACCGCGCTCCGCCTCCCGGCGCGGCTCCACTACGTCCTCCCCTGGGTCGTCGCCACCGTCCTGGTCGCCGTCGCCGGCTCGCTGGGCGCGCTCTGGATGTTGATCCGCTTCCGCGACGACGCCCGGCCCACCGGGCGGAAGGTGCGGGGGGCGTTCGCGGTGGTGCTGGGCGCCGCGATCGCGGCGGTGCACTACACGGGGATGGCCGCCGTGCGCTTCGTCCCCCTCCCCGGCAGGCTCAACGTCTCGCAGGAGTCGGTGCTGCAGACCCGCGGCCTGGCCTGGGGGGTGGCGGCGGCGACGGGGCTGCTGCTCGCGATCGCCGTCTTCGCCGCGCTGGTCGACCGCCGCTCGCGCCGCCGCTCGGCCGAGACCGAGGCGCTGCGCCGCAGCGAAGACCGCTTCCGCTCGCTGGTGGTGGCGACCGCGCAGATCATCTGGACCACCGCGGCCGACGGGAAGTTCACCGGCGACGAGCCGGAGTGGGCCGCCTTCACCGGCTCCGGGCCGGACGACTACCGGGACTGGGGATGGCTCCGCTCCGTCCACTCGGACGACCGCGAGGAGGCTGCGGCCGGGTGGCGGGCCTGCGTGGAGAGCCGCACGCTGTACGAAGCGGAGTACCGCCTCCGCCGCCACGACGGCGAGTGGCGCCATATGCAGGTGCGCGCCGTCCCCGTGCTGGAGCCCGGCGGCCGGGTGCGCGAGTGGGTGGGCGCCGAGACCGACGTCACCGAGCGCCGCAAGGCGGAGCGGGCGAGCGCCTTCCTCGCCGAGGCGAGCCGGGTGCTCGCCTCCTCGCTCGACTACGAGACCACCCTCAAGACGGTGGCGCGCCTCGCCGTTCCCGAGCTGGCGGACTGGTGCGCGGTGGACCTGCTGGCCGAGGGCGGAGGCGTGCAGCGGGTGGCGGTGGAACACCCCGACCCCACCAAGGTCGAGTTCGCGCACCGCC